>JAAYYY010000260.1 GCA_012515125.1 Chloroflexota bacterium | reverse complement strand
AGCGTGCGCCTTTGCCGGCTGGGGCGAGGAAGTACAGCTCGGCCCGCCGCACGTGCCCTTCGCCCGGCGCGGCGCCTACCGCCGGCGCGAGCCGGTCGTCGACGAGGCCGTCGTCCTGGCGGCGCTTAATGAGGCGGGCATCAGCAGCAGCGCGCCGGAGCAGCGGGTCAACGTCGCCATCGTCTGCAACCAGATGGCCTGGGCGACCTACAACCGGCCACTGGGCGACCTCTCCGAGCCGCAGCAGGAGCGGCTGCGCCTGCAGGCCGACGCCGTCGCCGAAGCGGCCGGTTGGCGCGTTACCACCGAGGAGGGCAGCCGGCAGAGCACGACGTACTACGCGCGCCCCCTGGCGCCCAACCTGCACGGAGCGCGGCAGGCGCTGGCGGCGTTGCTGGCCGATTACGGCGGCTACCCGGTGCGCGCCGATACAGTCCAGGCCCACGCCGAGCGCGGCGCGTATGGCCGCAGCTTCTACGGCGACGACCTCGACCCGGCGCTGGTTGGCCTGGTCCGGCAGCTGCTCGCCGAACACGGCTACGAGGCCGAGCCGGACGAGCGGGAGTACCGGCCGCGTCCGGCGAGCGTGCCCGAGGACGCCGCCGTCCGTCTGCAGGAGACGCTTGCGGCCCTGGAACCTGTGCAGACAGAGTTCGGCCCAGGGCTGCTCCGCGACGTCGTGCTGGAGACGGCGCGGGCGGCGCTGGACCTCCCGCAGCTGGGCGACTGGCAGGCCGAGCAGCTGCTGGCAGGCGGCCCTCTCGGCGAGGCGCTCTCCCGGCTGGGCTACCGGCGCGAGGCGACCTGGTGCCAGCCCTATCACTTCCGGCCGCCGCTGGAAGAGGAGGCCGGCTCCCGCAAGGCGCGGCAGGTGCTCCTCAGGGAGATCCGCATCACGCGCGACACGGAGCGCCGGCTCAGCCTGGCTTCCGGGCTGCCCGTGTACACCCCGGCCGTGGTCCTCGACCCCGATAGTGACGACGTGGTCTACCTGCAGATGGTCGGGCCCAAGCAGGCCGTGCGCGCCAACTGGGCGGCGCTCGCCGTCGGCCGGGTGCAGTGGATTGGCCGGCAGCGGGTGGAGCTGGACGGGATGAAGCATCACGCGCTGGTGCAGACCGCCCTGCCCTGCGGCTGGCTGGACGCCGTGCTTATCCACAAACAGGCGAGCCTGCAGGCGATGAACCCGGAAGAGCCGTTCTACCTGCTGGACGGCGGCGATGGGCGGATACCGCCGTTGTTCTACCCGATGCTCAACAGATGCCTGGCGATTCCCCTGCTCGAGACCTGGGGGGACTATCTCTGGGCGCGCGGCCGGGAGGAGCAACTCATTACCCTGCTGAGCGACGGCGCAGGCCAGGGCTACGCCGCCTGGCGGGTGCTGCCGGCGCCGGAAATGTGGCAGCAAGTCGTGCAAGAAGGACTGGCAAGCCAGACAATCCCGTTCTAAAATAAGAAATTTACGCTTAGGCTAATCGTAATTTGCTTAATCTGGAGATTAAAGATGCTGGTCGACCGCGAGCGAGAACTGGATGAACTGAACGGCCTGCT
>JAAYYY010000259.1 GCA_012515125.1 Chloroflexota bacterium | reverse complement strand
GCCGAGGCGGGGCCACCACAGCTCCGGCTCCGGCAGAAGGTCAAACTCCTGCAGGTGGACGAGCGCGCCGCGCAAGCCGGCCTCCCGCCGCAGGGCAAACCAGAAATCGGGGGTAAGCTGCCGGGCGCCGGCGACCAGCAAGGGGCGGCAGAGGGCCGCCGCGAGGTAGCGGGCCGCCGCCGCCCTGCCCGCGCCGCGCCGCCCGACCAGCAGGATGGGCGGCGACGCCTCCCGGCGCCACCAGGCGAGCAGATGGCCGAGGCGGGGCAGCAGATCCGGAGGGACGGCGGGCAAATCGTCCGGGGCGCCGGCCGGCACGACTTCTAGAGCGCCGACCAGGGCCGCGTCGAGCGCATCTTCGCCGAGCAGGTAGGCGGCGATGCGGTCGTCCAGCTTGAGCGGGCGTTCGAGCAGGGGAACGGGGTAGTTGTTGATCTGGGCCGGCGCGAGCACGAGGCGGTGCTGCAGGAGCGGGCTGCCGGGCGCAAAAGGGTCGCGCGCAGCGGGCGTCGCAGGGTCCAGCCCCAGCAGCCGCCAGAGCAGGCCGGGCGTGAGCCAGCGGCGGGCGGGATCGTCGTGCAGGCAGGCGCAGGCCTGCAGTAGCTCGCCGTCCACCTCCGTCGCCAGCAGGCAGAGCAGGATGGTGGCTTCCAGCGAGGAGAGATGGAACTGCCGGGCGAGCCGCTCGATGGGCAGATCGGGCGTCTGCCGGCGCCGCGCATCGATCTCTGCAGCGAGCTGCGCGGGCTCGACGCCGGCGGCGATGGACAGAGCGGGCCGGGCGACGAGCGGGCTCGGCGCGCTGCGCTCCAGCAGCGCCTGGAGGCGGGCAGCCAGCAGCCGCCGGGCATCGTGGGCCAGCTCTTGCGGCCCTGTGTATGGCAGGGAAGGCGTCATGGTAAGGTGATCGTCAGGCGGCGCCCGCCGAGCCAGGGGATGGCCCCCTGCTCGCCGGTGCGACCGGCCATGTGCAGGACAATGCCCAGCGGCGAGCGGGCAAGATGAACGTCAATCGTCTCCTCCGCGACGAGCAGGTGGCCCGGCTGGTTGAAGATTTGCTCTGCGAGATAGGCCGGGCTGCTGGTCGCGAATCCACGGAGGCCGGCGGCAAAACGGCGCAGGACGAGCAGCGCCACCGGATGCACCGAGAGCGCCACCGCTTCGGCGGCGATTTCCGGCGGGACTTCCGGCCAATCCACAACGGCGTCGCGCGCCGCTTCTGCTTCGCGGGGCGAGAGGCCGGCCATCCAGGCTACCGCGCTGTCGCTCCAGGGCGGAGGCAATGCGGCCATGCCCGCCGCCTGCAGGAGAATCTGGTAGAGGCCGGCCGGGCCGACCTGTTCGACCAGCGCCAGCTCGCGCAGGACGGGCAGCAGCAGGGCCAGACCGGCGTAGGGTGGGGCGAACTGCGAGGGGCGTGAAACCGGCCGGTCCGGCGCCAGCTCCAGCGCCTGGACGAGCCGGGCGACGTAGCGCCGCCCGGATTCGTGGGGCAGGAGCGGGGCCAGCCACCCGGCCAGAGCAGCCCCATCCGCCAGCCCATCCAGCAGCGGCGCGATGGCCGCGCTCTCGTGAATCTCGGCACGGGCCAGGGCTGTCCAGAACCAGGGCGCCGGCCGGCGCTGCCAGAGGCGCTGCAGGCGGGCCATCTGCTCCCCGGCCGCGGCAGCCTCGGGCGCCGGCCAGCCCTGGGCGCTCAGGGCGACAAAGAGGCGCAGCCGGTTGCGCGCAAAGCTGCCCTCGCCCTGCTCCAGCGGGAGGCCGGCCGGTAGGGGCGGCAGCGCCTCCAGCGCGGGCAGGTGGGGCGCGATAGCGCGGCCCGGCCCCTCATCCCAGATGAGGGCCAGGTCGGCCGGCTCCAGGCGGCGCAGCAGGGCTTCCCACTGCTGCCCGGCCCTCAGGCGCCGGGCGACGGGCAGCAGCAGCTCCGGCCGGGGCGCGAGCAGGAGCGCGGCGATGCGGCCGGCCGGCAGCCCCTGCAGCGGCCTGAACTCGGCGTACATCCAGCGCGACCAGGCCCGCCCAGCGAGCAAATCGGCCAGGAAGGCGGCGACAAAGTGGGCCTGGTCGTCATAGCGCATGACGTTGCCCGACGGGCCGCTGCGCAGCGCGCCGGCAACGGCGCGAGCCAGCAGCTCGGCCCAGACGGCGGCAATCGCCTGATCGTCGTGACGGTCGCCGTCCAGCCAGAGGCTGACGTGCAGCTCGCGGATGCGGTAGACAGCGCCGTCATCCTGTGCCGCGCGCGCCCAGCGCCCGGCAAGCGTCTGGGGCAGCCGCTCCCTGACGACACGATCCAGGCGGCGCTGCGTGTGCCACTCCGAGGCCGCCCGGCCGGAGGCGTCGGGCTGGAGGAAGTAGCGGGCACGGACGTTGTGGATACGTAACATGGGCTGCCGCTCCTAAAAGGGAATATGGAATTGGCGGAACAGCCAGCTCACGTCGCGCTTGCGCATCTGCTGGAGCTGGCAGCGGCGCTCCCAGCTTCCGTCTACCAGGGCGCGCGCGAGGATCTTCTCGGACCCCTGGTAGGGCAGCAGCGTGCGGATGACGCGCTGCAGCCGCGGCTCGTCGAAATGGACGACGGCCATACGCAGCTTGTTGTAGAGCACGTCGCCGCCGGCGACCGGATAGGG
>JAAYYY010000258.1 GCA_012515125.1 Chloroflexota bacterium | reverse complement strand
TCGAGGCGGGTGAGCATCTCGCCGGTGAGCGTTTCTTCGGTGAGCAGCAGCGCGCCGGCGCCATCAAACAGGGCGCTGAAGAGCGCGTCCGGGCTGTCGGCTGCCTCGGCCTGGATGCCGGCGCTCGCGAGCATATCGGCGATGACGGCAGCGTCGCGGCCGAGCGGGGCGAAAAAGAGCACGCGCTCGTCAGGGTCGTTGGTGATGGTCATCTCAACAGGCCTCTCACACGGCCGTCCTCATTCCAGCCCATCCTCGGCGCCATAGGTGGGATCGCGGAACTCCGGGTTGCCGGTGAAGATGCCGCGCAGCGAGTCCAGGGGCTTGCTGAGGGCGATGCCGCCCGGCATGATGCGCAGCTCGCGGATCGTCCTTTCGTGGCCGCCATGCCGCTTCTTCAGCACGGAGATCGCTTTGCGCAGGGCGCCCCTGGCCTCGAAGTGGCGGATGAGGATCACGGTGTCGGCCAGGTAGCTGAGGTCCAGGCCCTGGCGCAGCGTCTCGCCGTACATGCCGTGATGGGTAACGACGAGGATACTGAGAACGCCGCGCTCGCTCAGGTAGTTGAGCAGGTCGTGCGTCTGGTTGATGAGCAGCCTTTCCTCGGTCATGGCGCGCAGGTAGCCCGTCAGGCTGTCGAGGACGACGACGCGCACGCCCTCCTCTTCGACCATACGCTGGATGTCGCCGGCGAACTGGCCGGGGGCGATCTCGCCGGTCTCCACGTTGCGCACGGCCAGCCGCCCGTCCTCCACGAAGGGCCTGAGGGGCACGCCGATATCCTGGCTGCGCTTGTAGAAAGTCTCGGGCCGCTCGTCGAAGATGAAAGCGGCGCCGCGCAGCCCGGTGCGCAGGGCGGCCTCCAGGTAGACCGACGCAATAGAACTCTTGCCCGTGCCGGAGCTGCCCGTGATGAGGCAGGCGGTGCCCATTTCCAGGCCCCCGCCGAGCAGGGCGTCCAGCTCCGCCACGCCGCTGGCGAGCCGTTCCCAGCCGGCGTGTTCGGGGTCGCGCTCGCGGCGAGGGCGCGGAAAGACGCACACGCCGCCCCGCTCGATGACCATATCGTGCCAGCCCTCGTGGTAGCGGCGCCCGCGTAGCTTGGCAATCTCCAGGCGGCGGCGGGCGGCGCCGTAGTCCGGAGCCCAGCGCTCCAGACGGATAATGCCGTGGGCGAGGCTGTCGAGCACGCGGTCCCCCTCGTCGCGCACGTCCGTGTCGGTGAGCAGAGCGGTGGCCTGGATTTCTTCCAGAACCTTACGCAGGTTGAGGATCTGCCGGCGGAAACGGATCGGGTGTTCGGCCATCAGGCGCAGCTCGGTGACGGCGTCGAAGACGACGCGCTGGGGCCGCGTGGCACGCAGCCGCTCGACAATGTCGTCGGTCACTTCGCTCAGCTCCACTTCGGCCACGGGGAAGATGGTCTGCGTATCCTGCATGCGCCGGGTGACTTCGGCGGCGGTCACTTCGTAGATATCCACGCCCTCCAGCGACCAGCCGTGGGAAGCGGCGACGTGCAGCAGGTCGTCGCGCGTCTCGGCAAGGGAGACGAGCAGGGCCGACTCGCCGCGCCGGGCGCCCTCGACGAGGAACTGCATGCCGATGGTCGTCTTGCCGCTGCCCGCTTCCCCCTGCACCAGGTAGAGGCGTCGGGCGGGCAGGCCGCCGCGCAGCAGCTCGTCCAGGCCGGGCACGCCGGTGCTGAGTAGCGCGAAATCGTCAGGGTTCTTGGGGTCCATCGCGAATCTCCGGTCTATTCCGACTAGCTGCGCGCCACCAGCGCGAGGCGACGAGCACGATTGTGGCCCAGACGGCGCCAATCGTCCAGCCGCCCAGCACGTCCGAAGGGTAGTGGACGCCGAGGTAAACGCGGCTGAGGCCGACGAGGAAGGTGAGCAGGAGGGCAACGGCGAGCACGTAGACGCGCAGGCGGCGGCCTCGCTGGAGGCGGGCGACGAGAACGCCGACGGTCAGGTACAGCGCGGCGGCGATGCTGGAATGGCCGCTGGGGAAGCTCTGCGTGTTGACGTAGGTGCCGCGCGGCACGAGCACGGGGCGCGGCCGGTCAAAGCCCTCTTTCAGCAGCAGCGTCAGGGCAAAGCCGCCGAACACGGTGAGCAGGACGAGGCCGGCCATGTGGTAGTTACGGCGCAGGAGGAAGTAGCCGGTCGCGGCGCCGGTCAGAAAGAGCAGCGGGCCGGTGGAGCCGAAGGCGGTGAAGTCGCGGACCATCTCCTCGAACCAGACCGGGCCGCGCGGGTCGCTGAGGTCCTGCGGGTTGCGGAAGAGCAGGAGCAGCGCGGTGTCGAAGCGGTTCGGCTCGACAAGGGTCGCGGACTGGGCAATCTGGGCGAAGAGGGTAAGGCCGGCGAGGATGAGGGCGATGGGCAGCAGCAGGCGCAGCTCCACAGAGGGGAGAGAGCGCAGGCCAGAAAGGAGCCGTCTGCCCGGCCGGCGGGCGCCTTCCCTCGCGGGTGGTGGGTGGTTGGTCATGCGGCCATGATAGGCCAGAGGTGTAAGTTTGAGGTTAGCGAGTAGGGCGGGTTTCCAACCCCCCGCCGCCCTGTAGCGCGATTTTCCCAAGTCGCGCCCAACGGACCCAACACGTTTTAACGTGTTTGCCCTCTCAGACGCCGAATTCATTCGGCGGCGGGGCGCGGCTTTCCAGCCCGCCCAACCCCCCGCCGCCCCTGTAGCGCGATTTTTCCAAATCGCGCCCAACGGACCCAACACGTTTTAACGTGTTTGCCCTCTCAATTCGGCGGCGGGGCGCGGCTTTCCAGCCCACCCTACCCCCCGCCGCCCCTGTAGCGCGATTTTCCCAGGTCGCGCCCAACGGACCCAACACGTTTTAACGTGTTTGCCCTCTCAGACGCCGAATTCATTCGGCGGCGGGGCGCGGCTTTCCAGCCCGCCCTACCTCTCACATTGCGCGCCGCGCCCGTCAGGGCGACAATGGAGGCCATGACAAACGCAGAGAACGTCGTAGACAAAGTAGTCGCGGACTTTGTGGCGCGCTATGGGGAGCAGCCGGGCTGGGTCGTGCGGGCGCCGGGACGGGTCAACCTGATCGGCGAGCACACCGACTATAACGACGGCTTCGTCCTGCCGCTGGCAATCAACCGGGCGGTCGCCATCGCCCTGCGTCCCCGGCCGGACGAGCGGGTGCGGCTCCATTCGCTCGATTTCCCGGAGCAGCCCGCCGCCTTTGCGCTGGACGAGGTGCGGCGGGAGCAGCCGGCGCCGGCCGGCGAGGGCTGGGCAGAATACGTGCGCGGCGTCGCCTGGGCGCTGCACGAGGCGGGCTACGCCCCGTCGGGCTGGGAAGGCACGGCGGCGGGCGACGTGCCCGTCGGGGCCGGGCTGAGCAGCAGCGCCGCGCTGGAAATGGCTGTGGCGCGCGCCTTCGCTGCAGCAGGTGGCTGGGAATGGGACGCGCCCCGCATGGCGCTGGCCGGGCAGCGCGCCGAAAACGCCTGGGTGGGCGTCAACTGCGGCATCATGGACCAGATGATCAGCGCGGCGGGCGAGGCGCGCCACGCCCTGCTGATTGACTGCCGCACGCTGGAGAGCGAGCCGGCGCCCCTGCCACCCGGCACGGCCGTGCTCGTGCTGGACACCGCCACGCGCCGAGGCCTGGTAGACAGCGCCTACAACGAGCGGCGGGCCCAGTGCGAGCGGGCGGCGGCCTATTTTGGCGTGCCGGCGCTGCGCGACGTCTCGCCGGAGCGCTTCGCCCTGCACGGCGCCGGGCTGGACCCGGTGACGCGGCGGCGCGCGCGCCACGTCGTCGGGGAGAACGAGCGCGTGCTCCAGGCGGCGGCGGCCATGCGCGCGGGCGACGCGGGCGCGCTGGGCGCGCTGATGAACGCCAGCCACGCCAGCCTGCGCGACGACTTCGAGGTCAGCAGCGCCGCGCTGGATGCGATGGCGTCCTGCGCGCAGGCCCAGCCGGGCGTCTACGGCGCGCGCATGACGGGCGGCGGCTTTGCCGGCTGCGCCGTGGCGCTGGTCGAGGCGGCCCGGGCGGAGGCCGTCGCCGATGCGGTGCGCGCCTGTTACGTCGCCGCCACCGGCGTCGAGCCGGCAATCTACATCACCGAGGCCAGCGCCGGCGCAAGCGTCATCACGCCGTAACGCGATTTCTCAAATCGCGTGGTAGGGAGCGATTTTTCCAAATCGCTCTACAAGCCAGCGCCGCTCTACGCCAAAAAACCTTGACTTTCCTCGAACATCTGTGCTATGCTGTACCTGCTTATCTGGAGCGAGACAGGCCCCCGATACGACGTATCGCCCCATCATACGGCAGCTTGCTGGTTGCGGGCCCGCCCGATTAGAACGATAGGCCTGTCTCGCTCACCGTGTGAAATCCTCACAAGGAACGTGAAGGCATCCCCAATGGCAAGATTACCCAAACACGCAATCAACTGGTTCGACATTCCCGTCGCCGATATGGAACGGGCGCGCCTCTTTTACGGCGCCGTCCTGGGCAACGAGCCGGCGCTGGTCGAGGACACGCCGCCGGAGTTCCCGATGGCCATGTTCGCCGTCGCCGAGCCGGGCGAAGGCATCATCAGCGGGGCGCTGGTGATGAGCAACGAGGCGACCGGGCAGACGCCGGGCGGCGCCACGACCGTCTACTTTAACGTCGAGGACGTGGAGGCGGCGCTGAGCCGGGTAGAGGCCGCCGGCGGGAAGATTCAGGAGCCGGCCTTCGACACCCCGTTCGGCAAAATCGCCTACATCACCGACAGCGAAGGCAACCGCGTCGGCATTCACGAGCACGCGCTGCATCCGGTGCAGTAGCCAGTAGACAGTAATCAGTGGGTAGTGGGTAGCTCACTACCCACTGTCAACTGTCAACCGTCCACTGACCACTGACCACTGCCTACTGCCCACCGATCACCCCATCATACAGCTCCACCGCCCGCGCCATCATCTCCGCCCACGCATTGCGCTCAAAGGCGTGCCCTTCGCCGGGGTAGCTGTAGAAGCTGACCTCTCTATCGGCGGCGAGCAGCGCCGTGTACAGCTTGTCGGACCATTCGGGCGGGGTGCCGTTCAGCTCGCCGCCGTCGGCCGTGCCGATGTGAATCTGCACCGGCGCCCCGATGTCGTCGAGCTGGTAGAGCGGCGAGACGTGGCGCAGGAAGGCGGGGTCGGCGGCGGCGGCGAAGTAGGCCTCCATCAGCGCCGGCGGCATCGCGTCCGCAAGATAATCGCCCGGATTGCAGTCGCTGTTGGTGACGAGCGGCACGCCCGGCCGGCAGCCCGGCCCCCAGCGCGCGATCAGGTCGGCGTCGTCGGGGCTGTTGGGCGCGTAGAGCACCGCCGCCAGCGGGCGGTCGTCCAGCACCAGCACCTTCGTGGCGATGCCGCCGCCCATGCTGTGCCCCCAGAGCACAACCTTCTCCGGGTCGGCCTGCGGAAGCGACGGGAGCGAGCTGAGCAGGTTGAGCGTGTCGGCGACGAGGCCCATGTGAAAGAGGCTCGTATCGGCGTCGGAGCCTCCCCACGAGCGATAATCGGGCGCGATGGTCAGGTAGCCGAACTGGTTGAGGTAGCCGGCGGCCTGCCAGGTGTCGGCGCCGGCCGCGTAGAGGTGGCGGTCGATGTAGCCGTGCAGCAGAACGGCGACGGGGAACGGCCCCTCGCCGTGGGGCACCTGCATGATGCCCGTAATCGTCAGCCCGTCGCTGGGATAGCTGATGTAGTAGCGGTTGAAGGCGGCGCCTTCGGCCATAAGCTGGCGGACTTCAATTTCGCCGCCGGGGAAGTCGCGGGCGCGCAGGCCGGCGAGCGTGTGCGCGTAGAGCGGGTGGTCTTCGGGCAGCGTCTCCGGGTCGGGCGTAGCGATGACGGTTGGCCCGGCGGTGGCCTCCGTGGTCGGCAGCGGCTCGCCCAGCCCTTCGTCCGGCGGGAATGTGGCGCCGGGCGCGCCTGTTGCGGCTTCGGTTGTGGCGCTGGCGGCGGGCGCGGCTGTCGGCTCCGGCACGGTAGGCAGCCCCGGCAGCGTAGCAGCGGCGACCGCCGTCGGCGGCGTATCGTCGTCGGGGGGCGCATCGCACGCCGCCAGCAGAGCGACGAGCAGGAAAACGGGCAGCAGGACTTTCACTGGGCGCTGGCTCTATGGATCTGAACCATGATTTATATGATTGCCATGATGGACTATGATTCTGGCTGCCAGCGGCCCAAATCATAGTCCATTATGCCAATCAGCGTAATCACAGTTCAGAAAGCTAGAACACTACTCCCAGCTCTGCATCCGGTGGAGGGCCAGCACCGGCTCGGCGCCGTCGCTGCTGGCGGAAACCGCTCCTTCGAGGATGGGCAGCGGGTCCGTCGATTTGACAAAATGCACGCCCCGGCTGGCGAAACGGTCGAACGCCTCCAGGCTCAGCGCTTCAAAGTCGATCTCCGGGTGGAGCACGCTGCTCGTGCAATCGGTCAGCAGGTAGAACTTGTCCAGCCGGCCATCCCCAAACAGGTTCACAATGTCCTCCACCGTCTCCAGCACGCAGTGGCTCTGCGCCTCGCCGGCAATAAAGACGGCGTCGGCGTCGCTCAGCGCGTCCAGGATGCCCTCGTGCAGGTCGCCCTGCGGGTGGTCGGGCACGGGAATCTCGGGGCGCAGGGCGCTGTAATGCTCGCTCTGGGGAATGCGTCCCTTGACGAGCCACGCAGGCTGCGTCTGCCGCGCCAGCGCGTGCCACTGGACCACCTCAAAGAGGGCCGGGTCGAGGCTGTTACCCGGGCCGCCGATGAGCACGTGGTAGGGCCAGATGGTCAGCACCTTTTTCGCCTCGCTTTCCAGCGTCTCCACGTACTGGCGCGACCAGTCGGGCATGACCAGCGGGCGCCAGCGGCCCGCCGCCACGTCCTCGGCGGTGATGAGGGTCAGCGGCGCGGGATGGTTGCCCGCCTCGTCGGCCCACCAGGCGGGGTGAAATATCTGGAACGGCAGGTGGCTATCCAGCGTGCAGACGATGTCGGTGAGGGCCGCCGCGTGGTTGAAGATGAACTGGCTGAGCCGGCGGATGTCGTCCTGCGCGCCGGGCACGTAAAGCGCGCCGCCGTCGTGGCAAAAATCGACCTGCATATCGACGATGAGCAGCATGATGCGGCGGTCCGCGCCGGCAGCCGGGGGCAGGTTGGCCTGCGCCGCCGCCTGCGCCACCGCCGCCATATCCGGGTAATAGAGGGTTCCAACGCGGTCGGGGTTGTAGAAGGTAGGCGTCATCACAGGTTCCTCGGGTCTTATGTAGAACGATTTTCCCAAATCGTTCCTCTTCTCTCAGGGCGGGTTTGGAACCCGCCGTCAGGTTGAAAACCTGACCTGCATCTGACGGCGTCCGCTGTAGGGGCGGGTTTCAAACCCGCCCCCCTGCGTGCCGGCGCGCCCCAATTACGGCACCGTCTGAATCGCGTCCGGCCGCGCCGCCAGCGTCACCGGCACCTCCAGCGTTTCGCCGCCGCGCCGCACGGTCAGCACGACCTCTTCGCCGACCTGGCTGAAGGCGATGCGGCTGAGCATGTCCGCAAAGTCGGCAATCGGCTCGCCGTTGAAGCCGATAATCACGTCGCCGCCGGTGGGCGTGGGCTGGCCCAGGACCGTGCGCTCGCTGGAGCTTCCCCGCAGGCCGGCCCGTTCGGCGGGCGTGCCCGGCTGCACGAAATGGACGTACGCGCCGCGCTGGTCTGGCAGGTTGTTGGCGAGCTGCAGCGCCAGGTCTACGCCATACTCCGGCCCGCTCACGCCGAGATAGGGCCACTGGTAGCGGCCCTGCTCGATGAGCACGGGCGCGACGAGGCGCACCACGTTGCTGGGAATGGCGAAGCCGACGCCGGCGTTGGCGCGCACGCCCTCGGCGTTGCGGATCTGCGCGTTGACGCCGATCACTTCGCCGCGCATGTTCAGCAGCGGCCCGCCGCTGTTGCCGGGGTTAATCGGCGCGTCGGTCTGGATGACCTGGGGAATGCTGAACTGGGGGGCCAGCCCCGGAATGGCCCGGCCGACGGCGCTGACGATGCCCAGCGTCATGCTGCTGTCGAAGCCGAACGGGTTGCCGATGGCGACGACCCATTCGCCGGCCCGCACGTCGTTGCTGTCGCCGATGGGCAGGGCATGGACGTTGTCGGGCAGGTCGTCCACGCGCAGCACGGCGAGGTCGCTGTCGTCGTCGCTGCCGACGACCTCCGCCTCGGCCTCGAAGCCGTCAAAGAAGATGACGCGCACGATTTGCGCCCCCTGCACGACGTGGTCGTTGGTCACGATGTGCCCCTGGTCGTCGATGATGAAGCCGCTGCCGGCCCCTTCGCCGAGGCCCAGCGGGCTCTGCGCGAAGACGCGGATGCTGACGACGCCGGGGTTGA
>JAAYYY010000257.1 GCA_012515125.1 Chloroflexota bacterium | reverse complement strand
GTGGCAGCTCCTGCTCAAAAACCTCAACCGCCTGCAGCAGCTCTCCGAGATTCGCGGGTATAGAATCTCGGTCCATCAGGCTTCTTAAGGTTTCGGCTTGGTCGCGTGCTGCAACCACGAAGCTGGCCGGAAAACGCGTGGGAACGAGCTGTAAAGCCGTGGCCACAGCTTGCTCAGCGGCGAGATGATCGGCAACCGCGACTTTCGCTGCAGCCAGCGAGAGACAGGCCGAGGCAGCATCGGAGAGCTGTTTCTGTTTTTCGTAGATGGCTATGCTTTTTTTCAGATGGGGAATCGCTTCCCTGGCCATACCCTGCGCCAGCATCAGACGACCCTTCTCAAGCTGCCAGGCGGCAGGGTCACCTGCCTTTTGCAGACGACCAAGGAGTCGTGTTGCCGCGTGAAAATCTCCCTGCTTCCGGGCAACCCGGGCCTGGGCGATCTGGAGGTAACGCAATAGGAATACGTAATCGCTTTGCCGGGCAATGGCGGCTGCTTCACGGTAAGCCTCTTGAGCAGCGCGAGATGCGTCGAGGTCGGCATAAAGATCGCCGATTCCGACGGTTGCCAGGGCAAGACCATTCTGATCCGTCGCCCCGCTCTTGGCAAGCAAAATCGCCTCTTCAAGTAAGGCCCCCGCTTCTTCGTAATGACCCAGGGCGTGCGAAACGACACCCAGATTGTTGAGCAGGTATGTCTGGGCAGCAAGATTGCCCATTTCGCGCCAGTAGCGAAGGGCCTCTTCAAATACCTCGCGGGCAGCCTCATTGTCTCCCAGGGAGACATACAAGACGCCCAGGGCGTCGTCAATCAAGGCGACGGTGCGGGCATTACCACTGCGCCGTTGTAGTTGCCGCGCTTCTTCCAACGCCTCGACGGCGACGGCTGGTTTGCCTAACTGATGGTAGGCGAAACCCTGTGCCCGGAGCGCGCTGGCGCGGATCTCCGCCGCAGCCACACCATCCCCCGCCAGTGCCAGTGCCGCCGCCGCGTCCTGTAAGGCGCGCTCGTTGTCATCCAGGACAAGGCGCACGCTGGCCCGACGGACCAGGGTACGCATGAGCGTATCGTGGTCGCCGGCTGCCTCGGCGGCCCTATGGGCTTCATCCAGCAATTCCATTGCGCGCTCAGACTCGCCCAGGTCGCCGGCTACCGTGCCGCGCAGCGATAACAGCTCTGCCCGGTTGTCGACCAGGGCCGGCGGCAGCGCGTCGATCCATTTGGCCAGCGTCTGCTGGCGGCCGGCGTGGCTCATCGGCAGGCCGGCTGCCTCGATCAGGCTGGCGACGCGCTCGAGGTCACCCAGGGCCATATAGAGCTGGTGGGCGCGCTCCCACTCGCCGCGCTGAGCATAGATGGTGGCGAGCTGGCGGCGAATCCGGTCCGCTTCCTCAGGGTGACAGGCCACCATCTCGTTCTGCAGAAACTCGCGGAAGAGCTGGTGATAGCGAACCCAGCCGCCTTTCTCCCCCACCGCCTGGATAAACAGATTCAGCCGGATGGCCTCGTCGATAAACGACTGCCAGGAGCGGGTGCGCAGATAGTGGGCAGGCTCCAGCACCGTCGCACAGAACTCGGCATTGAACTCGTCCAGCAGCGAGCTGTGCAGGAGGAACTGCTGCATTGCGGGAGACTGCCGCTCTAGCACCTGATGAGCCAGGTAGTCGTACAGCCCGACGCCGACTACCTGGGTGGTCTGGGCGCGAGCCGGAACGCCAAAATCCATCGTGTGCGCTGAGAGCAAGAGCCCGGTGATCCAGCCTTCGGTCTGCTCCAACAGCCGGTTCGCTTCGGCATCGTGGATCGTCAGGTTGTAGTTCTGCAGGAGTAGCGCCTGGAGTTCCTCGCGCTGGAACGCAAGCGCCTGGAAACCGATACCGCCGACGATGGATCGAGCCACCATCAGCGGCAGGTCAGGCAGGGCCGGCAGCTTGCGCGTCGAAAGGACGACGTGGCAGTTTTCGTCAACCTGCTGGACGAATTGGTTGATAAAGCTGACGATCTCGGGGCTGTCGTCCACGACGTGATAGTCGTCCAGCACGAGCAGGAAATGTTCGCCGATGTGCTGGTAAGCGTCGTTGACGATACTGGCAACGAGCCGGTTCCAGTCAATGTCGGTCGTCATGGCCTGCAGGGCAGCGGATGTCTCTTTGCCAAAGTCGGGGAAGCGGTGGGATAGGGCGGCAATAAAACCGGCCAGGAAGCGCCGGGGCTCGCGATCCAACTCGTCCAGACTGAACCAGCAGGTCGTCAGCTCAGCCTGGTGCGCGAAATCAACGAGCAACGAGGTCTTGCCGTAACCGGCAGGAGCGGCCACGATGATCAGGCGGTTGTCCAGCAGCTCGTAAAACAATTCCAGGAGACGCTGGCGCTGTAGAAGATCGGTATGGCGGCCGGGGACAACGACCTTTGTCCTTGCGACCGGCAGGTCATTCATGTCAAGTACCCTCTTCCAACGAAGCGAAGAAAGTGCAATGGCCGGCGCACCTATAAATGGCGGCGCGCCGGGGCGTCTCTTCCTTTACTATTATGCAGAAAGTCAGCGCGAAAAAAAGGGGCCGGCGATAAAAAAAGCCCTCTATTCTCGTGAAGTTCACGTTAACAAAGCTCTAATGTTTGCCAGTTTGCTCTATGACGGTTGCTGGGAGTTCTCCTGCGGCCCACTCAATCCAGTAGCCGGCGAGAGGATCTCCTTTACGCGGCCCACAGAGCCGCTTGTTAGCCGCACCTTAATACCATGGGGATGGCTCTCCGAGCGCGTCAGAAGCTCCTGGACAATGCCGCGCGTGAGCCGGCCCGAGCGTTGGTCTTGTTTGCGGACGATATTGACTTCCTGCCCCGGCCGCACGTCAGATCGCCTTGTTCCATCCATGGTCTGCCTCATTTGCGAACACGCAGCCAATCCCCGTCAACGCAGGCGACGTGATCATCTCGTTACTCTATCTCTGCTCAGGTGGTGAAGCATAGCAATGATTCACCACGTGGGTCAACTTCTCCATCAGGCAGCCTTTCCCGTCAAGGTGTTGCGAAACAGTACCAATTTGGCCGGGATGCGCTATAATACATAGCATATCATAACGAATAGGCCATCCCAGTACCGCTTCGACAGTAACGTATACCCTACCGTCTCGAGTTTCAGGATACTGAAGGCAACAGCCATATCCATATAGCTCTAGCAGCGGGCAGACCGGTGTTTGGTGTTTCCGGCCAGAGGCTGTTGAACCTGGCGCTAGGTAAGCTGTAATACGTGACAAAGGTATTGTGTACGATATCGGAGGGTAAGTGGGGCAAACGGCCGGTTTTGGAGCGCGAGGGTGCCCTTGGGCAAACTAACCTCATGGTTCAGGCGGCACCCATTGGCCGGAGCGCCTTCCCTTGCACTCCCTGGACTCGACATAAAAAGGATATGGGTTCGGCCATCTGCTGGCCGGGGACACAAGGATGATTCGTAGACCAGCCCGAACAGAACAGGGGCAGGCGCTCGTCGAGTTTGCGCTGATCTCGATTATCCTGTTCATGCTTATCTTCCTCGTCATCGAAGGGGCGCATCTGTTTCAGGCCCAGCTGACGGTACAGAACGCCGCCCGCGCAGCCGGCCGCTATGCAGTTACCGGCCAGTATGATGAGACGATTTGTGATTCGGCGCCCCCGCCGTGCGACGTGCGTCTGGCCTCGATTCGCGCCGTGGCCGAGGAGGCCCTTACCGGCCTGCAGCTGAACCCCAGCGCTGGCTTTTTTGATCCCGCCTTCTACGAAATTCAGATTTACGGCACCGACGCTTCGGGTAATCTGATTGCCGACAATGCCGGACTGGCCGGCCGGCCGGTTATCATCCGCATCCTCTACCGGGCGGAAGTCATTACGCCCTTGCTCCGGCCCATCGCCGAGTCCGTCCTCGTTCGCGGGCAGATCGTCATGAATAACGAATCTCCGGTGCGGGCGCGAACGGGCAGCAGTGGCAACGCGCCGGCCGTGCCCGCCCTGCCGCCGGTCGGCCCCACCCCGACGGTCGCGCCGCCGGCACCGCCTGACCTCTACGTGATCAAATCTGGCCCCAGCAGGGTCCTGGTCAACTCCGCTTTCCAGTACAGGCTGGAGGTTGGCAACCTCGGCGAGCAAGAGGCCACGGGCATCGTAGTCAGCGATAACCTGACTGGTGGAGGCGCCATTGTCAGCGCCTCGCCGGGTTGCGCCGGGGATACAACGTCGGTGGACTGCAACCTGGCGCCGCTACCTCCCGGCGCCAGCACCACTCTCACCGTTACGGTGCAGGCGGGCCCAAGCGTGATTACGCTGACGAACAGGGCGAACGTCACCGGCGCCATCGCCGAAGACCCGGGCACGCTGGACAACAACGTCGATCAGGTGCAGACAGCGGTCGTCAACGAAGCGTCCACAGACCTGCGTCTGACGAAAATTGGCCCCCCTGTGGCTGTTTGGGCAGAGAGCACGGTTGTCTTTTACCTGACAGTCGAGAACCTCGGTCCGCTGCCTGCAGCACAATTCCGGGTGGTTGATACGCTGCCGCTAGGCATGACCTATGAGGGCTCGGACGATAACTGCTGGTTAGGGCCTCCGGAAAGTGGCAGGCAGGTGGTGCTTTGCGGCGCAGCCACGCTGGCTCCCGGCGCTTCGACCACCTTCACGATACGGGCTACTGCGCCTGTTGCTGCCGGAAGTTACACGAACGAGGCCAGAGTGGTGATGGACCCGGCGTTGGTCGATTCTAACCCGGACAACGACTTCGCCGAGTTTACCTTTAACGTGGTGCACACCTCCGACCTCTGGATAACCAAAGCGGGTACACCCTCCACTGTTAACGCAGGAGAAACGCTGACCTATACACTGCAGGTTGGCAACCTGGGGCCCAGCACGGCAACCAACGTTACAATCGACGACATCATACCCTCTACTGTCGCCTTTGTCTCCGCAACATTTAGCGCGCCGGCAGGCAGTGGCTCATGTATGCGGGGCGGCGACGTGGTCATATGCAATGTGGGCACGCTCGAAGCAAACCAGACCGCCACGGCGACGATCGTCGTCGTGCCGCAGCAGGGCGGCACGATCATCAACAGCGCGCAGGTCAGAACGGTTGAGACGGATCCGGATACGAGCAACAATAGCGCGGTGGCATCGAACACGATCACCTTGCTCGCGGACCTCGCTATTGAGAAGGACTCTGTCGGTGGTGACTTTGCCTCCGGCGAAATCTTGCCCTATCTCCTGACCGTTACCAATCATGGACCGTCCACAGCTTCCGGCGTCGTCGTAACCGATACGCTGCCAACCAACACAGATTTTTACGATGCCATCCCTTCTCAGGGGTATTGCGAATATAGCTCCACGTCCCGGCAGGTGGATTGCCGTCTTGGGCGCCTCGCTGCCAACGAGACGGCAACCGTAACCATTCGTGTCATTCCGAGGCAGCCAACAGACCCTGGCGCCGAGGCGATACCGTACACCAACTGGGCTTATGTCCTTGGGAATGAGCCAGAACCTCCGCAGGGCTATACTAATAATGACAGTGCCACGACAGACGTCGTTACGGGTCCTCCCTCCGTCCTGGTCCAGCCGGACTGTGGGCCTGCCGGCTCGCCCGTGCAAATTCTCGGCTACAACTGGAGAAGCAGTGGAAGCAAGCCAATCGTAGTGACCTGGCGAAACAGCAGTGGTGGGCCGGCAGAGCAGATTGATGCGCTTACCCCGCGCAGTGGCTTCACAATTCCTTTTACAGTACCGAACGACGCTGCCAATGGCACTTACATAATCCGTGCCTTCCAGTTAAAGCAGAACAATCAAGACCCATTGGGTGACCGGCTTGACGAATTTGCGTTCAAGGTTCCCTGCGATGGGCCGGATCTGACAGCAGGTCCGATTAACAGCGCTGCCTCCGCGGACCAGGGAGAACCGCTCACGTTCACAGTGAACATTACCAACACAGGATCGATGAACGCTAACGGCCTGTTCTACGTAAGTCTTTACTTCGATCCAGCGCCATCCCCGGTCCTGACGTCGACCACGCATATCTCCAGCACCTTCCGGCAGGGCGTGGTCGCCGTAAACGGGCTAACCGCGGGCGCCAGCACCACCGTCACCTTCACCGTCGAGAGCCTGAATGAGCCAGCAGGAACCCTACCTGTCTATGTCGTCGTCGATTCGGACCCTGGCCCTCGGGGCGTGATCTCGGAGATGAATGAGCTGAACAACGTAGCGACGCGCGAGATTACTGTCCTGGCCGGCTCTCCCCTACTGCCGCCTGCCCCTGGACCAACAACACTAACGGGGCAGACCCAGGTCCAGTCAGGTCCGAACCTCTATCATCAGCAGTATGTACAGGTAAGTGTATATGGCGGCAGTGAGTGGGTAGCGACGACTTTCTCTGAGGTCGGCGGGACCTATTATTTTGACGACCTGCCTCAACTACCGGCGGGCGAAACATACACAATCAAGGCTTGTTTCGTGCAGAACGGGGTATCTTATTTTGACGTACTCACCGGCCGTCTGCCACCGGCGACTGGTCCATGGATTGAAAACTTGCGGTTGGCGCAGGGACCATGTTCATAAGCGCCGCTTCGATGACTGACCGTGAAGGACTATTAGCATGCAGCTGAGCCGAATTGACTTCAATAGTGCGTTCGCCAGACTGCTTCGACCGCGGGAGCCGGAAGTCGTCGAGCGCGAGCAACCGGAGACGGCCGAGAGTCCAGCCCGGGCCGTTGCTGCCAATCGCGTTACCGTCCCGCTGGTGGCCTTCGTTGGCTTCCTGTTTCTTGTGTTACTGCTGTTTGTGGGTACGGCAGTCGTCGGACAGGCGAAGATAAGGGCCGACGAGCGCATGATCGCCGCCGTATCAGCGCCTTTGGCCCAGCCTGCCAAACCGTTCAGCGCCGAAGCCGGTTTCGCAAGGGCGCTTGCCGCGACGCGGAGCTGGGCTGACGATGCACAGCTTGTTCAGGCCCAGGCAACGATCAGCGGCGATGGCAAGTTCCGGCTAAGCGCGGCAACCTGGTCCTATCTGTTCTACTCGGCCCAGCGCAAGGCGAGTGCGCTGGTGGTGAGCGGGCCTGACCGGACGGACCTGCTGAGCACGCGTCCTACCTCTGGCCATGTACCACACGTGGATACGTCCGCCTGGGTAGTGAAGAGCGACGAGGCCTTACGTGAGTTTCTTGCCCGCGGCGGCAACCTGTTCCTCGACGCCTATCCCCAGGCAACGTTGACCCTCTCGCTCGCCGCGTCCGGCGGGCAAACGCCCGCGTGGCAGGGCCGTCTGGTCGATAATGACAGCGAGCACACTTTTCATCTCAGCTTTGATGCGGTAACCGGAGCCCTGGTCCTGGAACCAACCCGGTAGGAGTAACCCATGTTTTCGCGGAAGTGCACACGTATCAAAGAGCATGGCAGCTTCGGCCAGAGCCTGGTGGAGACGGCGCTCTTTCTCCCGCTCATCATCTTTCTTATCGCCGGCGTGCTGGAACTCAGCAACCTGCTTCTTACGCAGAACCGGGTATCGTCGGCGGCTCGCTCTGGCACCCGTTTTGCCGCCGCTAACTTCGGCGAGGACCAGTGGGCGGCGTGGGAAAGCACTTACGCCAGGGAGGTGGCCAACGTCGCCCAGAACAATGTGACTGAGACGCTGGACCTGGACCCGGCGCGCTGGGACATCTGGGCGATTAAGGCAACTATCGCAGTTGACGGCTCTGGAAACCGGTCCTTCTCCGAATGGCGGCCCGTACACATCACCGACACCGTGGAGTTTTCGGTGATGCCGCTGGCGGACTGGAATGCGCGGGTGCCCGCGCTGCAGCAGGAAATCCTGGACGCGCTGGAGACAGTGCCCAACGGCACAGAAATCGTGGCCACTGATGCCTATCACGATAGGAATGCCTTCCTGGGCCTGGCGCCCTATAACCTGGGCCCATTTACCCGTATTCGTGGTCTGACCGTGATGCGTGTGGACGAGACAGGGGGAACATACGGATCTTGCGATACGTTCCCGATTGCGATGAGCCTGGACAATTACTCCCTGTGGCCAACAGACCAGCCGGGCACGATACCGGCCGGCCATGAGAGGTTTCCCCAGGCCGCTGACTGGGGAAATGCGATGGGCCATGGAGCCAACTATTGGGCAGGCAAGCCAGGCGACAAACCCTTATATACCACAAGTGATACGAGCCAATTCCCAAGGAATGTCCCTGGGCGACACGTAACGGATGCGCAAGTAGGTGATATCTTCCTCACTAAGCAGACTGATGCCGAGAATCGGCCAGGCTATTTCGGCTGGTTACGTTGGAATCAGACTAGCAGTGCCACTGCCGAGCCTCCGCTCCGCGGTAGTCTTGCTTGGCCTGGAAATTCACATACATATTACTATCCCCCGTGGTCCGATGATGGAAGGATTAATGTCTTCGATCTCTTGAAACCATGGCTTGGCAATGGGAACTCGAATGGGGTCACCTATCACATGGAACAACATGTGGAGCAAGGTGTTAATGGGCGTTTGCTACGGCTGATTGTCTTCACACCCCCCGATTGGGTGGAACAGCCTGGCTATACTCCAGGAGACGCCAACAATGACACGCACGGGACAATATTCTCAGGTGGCCAGCCAGGCATCTACGAAGTGTATGCCTTCGTCCTTGCCCGCATCGTAGGTTACAACTTCACAGGGGATGAGCCTTGGCTTCTCATGGAATTCCACGGCTGGGATGTAGATTGTGCGCCCGCACCAGCGTACCCTTAACATCGAGCGGGATCATTGCCGATGAAACAGCCTGAAAACAAGGTGCAGACCGGGTTGCCCTCCGAATCAGGACAGAGCATCGTCCTGATCGCGCTCCTCATCGTTGGGCTTATCGCCTTCGCCGGAGTTGCCACTGATGTCGGCATGCTCTTCGCGCGTAGCTCGCAATACACGGCTGCAGTAGACGCGGCAACGCTTGCCGGTGCAGTTGACCTGACAGAAAGTGTGGATGCGGCGATCGCGCGGGCAGGGGAGTTTCTTGCTGCCAACGGCTGGCCCACCAGCGTGCTGACCGGAACGCAGTTGACGACTGGCCGGGGTTATCCTGAGTTCGTCCTGACCGCGACGTATTCCGTACCGACGTACTTCCTGCACGTGCTCGGGTTTGACGAGGTCCCTGTTACCCGCTCGGCAGCGGCGGCTCTCTATACGCAGACCGACATGCCCACCTCGGCGCAAGCCGAACTGGGAATGTTGCGTACGGCGGGCCAGTTTGTCATGGGGCCCGATAGCTGTACGGCGCAAGGAGATCCGATCTCCGCTCGCTGGAGGCAAGACGGCGTGGCAAATCCGCTCCGAGATTTCACCGGAGGCCGCTACATCTACCGGATCCAGGTGCCGGATGACTTTTCAGAAGATCTGGTCGTTCAGCTTTTTGACCCAGATCCTATCAACACACGGTTTGGAA
The DNA here is from genome assembly GCA_012515125.1 of Chloroflexota bacterium. Classification (GTDB taxonomy): domain Bacteria; phylum Chloroflexota; class Anaerolineae; order Promineifilales; family Promineifilaceae; genus JAAYYY01. The sequence continues at coordinate 3,076 of JAAYYY010000257.1, read as the reverse complement.
ATACAACCAGTTTTGAGCTCTCCAACGGCGCCGCCGTGCCGTCCGGAACCGAAGCGTGTCTGTCCGGCGGAGACGGAGACGCCTGTATGATCAGTACAGGCGAGCCTACCTCATCCAACCCCGTCTGGCTGCACCGCGCCGATGAAGTGTGGGTGCCTGCCGCCGGTTGTCCGGTTCGATCCGTCGACGACCCTAACGGTAACACCGTTACTCGCTACATGCTCTACTATTATGATGGCGCTGACAACCGGAAGGAACTTGTCGCCTTCACATCGGGCGCGGCTACCGATACCAGTACGGATATGAAGTGGATCACCCCGGGTATTGATTTCACAGCCAATATCACGGCGAGACTCACCGACCGTTTCCGTATCTCGACGGGTATCCTCAATAGTATCCCCGTGGATGGCAGCCGAAATCGCAGTGTCTATCTGGACGTCGAGGCCATTGCCGGTACCTCAAAGAACGGCTGGGATGTCTGGGCCGGGCCTGCCAGCGTGGCGGCTACCCTGCCGGCCGATGCGAACCAGCGCAATCTCGCCATTCTCCGCAACTTGCGTAATGTCAGCACGGGCGGCGTGGAGATATTTGCTCAGGGTTACCTGCCGGTAACGTCGTACCTCTTCGACCCGCTCACACTGCCCATTGCCGCCATTTCCAGCGCCCAGGGCGGTGGAACAATCTATGCGACCGTTTTCGACTTTGAGGCGCCAGCCAGCGGGCCATTTCAGTTCAATTTCGACACCATGTCTCTAACCGATCGTCCCGGGCATGGTATGGAGATCGGACAAGACCCTGGTCTGCCTCAGAACCTCTTAGGGTATAACCGATATCCACTCTGCAGCGGCGGCGGAGACTGCAACAACAGGTGGGTCGAGCCGCAGTTCAATATCCTGATCCCCAGTAGCAGTAGCGCCTACTTCCCCCGGCCATTCTACGGTGGATACCTCACGGTAGACTATACCATGCATTCCGACGAGCACGTCTGGTCCGTCTCGCTGGCCGGCGGGCGTCCCTTCCTGACAAGATAAGGGCTCGTTAATCCCAAGGACCCACCAGCAGCTCTGTATTATCCATCACCTCTGTCAGCGGCCAGCGCCAGTCGGTGCGCGTCGCCTGGCGCCAGGGGCCTTCGACGGCTTCACTGAGCGCCTCCTGAAAGCGTCGCGAGAGCCCGGCAATGTCGCCGCTCGCCAGGCCGGGGTGGGACCGGAGCGCCTCATCCAGCGCCTGCCCGGCGAGGACGGCAGCGGTCATCCCCTGGGCGTAGACCGGGTTCAGGGCATAAGCGGCGTCCCCGGCAACGAGGAAGCCTTCGAGATAGCGCGGCAGTCGGTCGTAGCGCCGCACGCGATTATCGGCCCCGCGAAAGCCGTATAGCCGGGTGAGCGGTTGCGCTTCCCGGATCGCTTCGTAAAGCTCCAGGACCGGCAGGCTGCGGGCATAGTCCAGGAACTTGGCTTCCTCCATGGGAGGGTAATCGCGGCCCACCCCAATCAGGCCGACGTGCCAGCGGTCGCCTTCCAGGGGCGTGATGATGCCGCCGCGTGTATGTTCCGGCGGCGTGGGCCGGATGTAGAGCATCTTCCAGCCCTCGTCGAAAGAGGCCGGGCGCTGGTAGACGCGCGAGACGTAGCCGACCTGGGCGTCGATGCGCCACTCTTCGGGCGCCGGAAAACCAAGCGCCGCCAGCCACTCAGGGGCACGCGAACGGCGCCCGCTGGCATCGACGACGATCTCCGCGTCCAGGGCCACCTCTCCGCCGCCGTTGCGGCCACGCGAGCGCAGGAACAGGCCCCCGACGCGCGCGCCCGACGAATCCGTATAGAGGCCAGCAACCTCCGTGGCGTAGCGGATCTGGATGCGCTCGTCGGCCTGCAGACGCCGCAGCAGATGGCGCTCCAGCAGGGCGCGGCTGCAGGCCAGGACGGGGCGCCGGCTATCAGTGCGAGCCATGTGCCAGCCGCCGGCATAATGGAAAGCAATGTCGCCCGGCTCGCCCATAGATACGGCCCGATCGGCCAGCAAATCTTCTGTAATGCCCGCAAATTGCGCTTCGAGGATTTGCTGGCCCTGAGGGTGGAGATTGTGGGGATGATGGGCCTGCGGCACTCCCGGGCGAGTGCCCGATTCGCCTGCGCTGCTGTCCCGTTCCACGATGACCAGCTCCGCTACGTACCGGGACAGCACACGGGCCATCGTCAGCCCGGCAATGCCGCTGCCAATAACGACTGCCCGGCCGAAGACAGGCACAGATAGTATCTCGTCTGGCTTCTGCTGGCTCTGGTTCGCTCGCATCATACCTCCCGTTTCCGGCGCCTACGTCTGGCGCCGCGATCCTTTTCGCTATCCCTGCTGCCAGGATAGCGGCCAGACGTCCTCTGAACGTTGCTGGGGCCGTCCCTTTCGGGGGAAATGGAGGGGATCTGTGCGGTCAGGACTGCCGACAAGGGGCAGTATACCATATGACGCACCAGAGAGGGGTACTCTTCGCCCCGGTTTGGTCAGGACTGGGGAGGATGAGTGCGCCGCCCGCCCCAGGTAGAACGCTAGCCGCCCGTGCGCACCAGCGTTCCGGTGACGGTCGGATCGTTGGTGCAAACGGCCGGTGTGGCCAGCGTTGCCGCAGCGGTGATCGACTGTCCGTCCTCTGAAAGGGTCGCTTCCAGCCTGACCGGTATCTCGAATCCCTCGACGGAGACGTTGGAAGTAGTCGAAAGATGGCGGCTGTCAGCTCTGTCCAGCTCTTCGTCGGCCTGCAGGCGGGTTGCCGGAACCGGGAAACTGCCACAGAAGCCGCCGGCGTCAATCTGCAGCCCCTCGCCAATGGTCGCAGTCCCGGCGATTGTCGTGCCCTGCTGGACAAGCTCCAGCCGCAGCAGCGCGCTGCTCCCGCCGTCGCCGTAAACCGTTCCCTCATAGGTGCCGGTAAGCGCGTTAGTGCCCCCTGGCTGAGGCGCAGCCGGATCGACAGCGTCCGGTCCACCCCCCTCGCCGCCGGCGCCTTCCGGTATCGTTGCCAGCGTCGGCGTGGGCGCCAGTGGCTCGCCGCCGGCGCCTGGCGCTGCAGGCACTC
>JAAYYY010000256.1 GCA_012515125.1 Chloroflexota bacterium | reverse complement strand
GAGTTCGAGCGCTCCTTCTGCGCGGCGTGGGACGAGTGCGTGCGGCCTGTCTACCGGGGCAGCCGCCATTACCGGGCCGACTACCTGCGGCGCATTCTGCAGGATGCGGCGGGCTACGCGGCGATTCTCGCCCTCAGCCGCATCTACGACCCCGGCATGAGCTACGACTTCTCGCGCATCCCCGATTTGCAGCAGCGGGCCGTGGGCCAGCGCCTCGTCATCCAGACCGCCCGCCAGCTTCTGCTCGACCGCGAGCGCTTCCAGACGGTGGAGGACATCGCGGCGCTGCTCAAGCAGATCAAGATCGAGCACAAAGTGAAGAGCCTCGTCCGCGAAAAGCTAACAGCTCTCAGCTCTTAGCTTTTAGCTGTCAGCCTTTAGCTCTTCCAGCTTCCAACTTCCAGCTTCCAACTTCCAGCTTCCAACTACCTACTGGCCACTGCCCACTGCCCACTGCCAACTATATTGGCCCGGCCCTACGCGCTTCTAATAGAACTGGTGTTAGATACGGGGAACAGAGGCAGCCGGCGAGCAGGAGGACCGATGCTCTATCTGACCTTTCATATCGACCAGCCCGTCGTGGCAACGATCAAGGGCTGGCAGCAGCAGGTTAACGACGAGATTCTGGCCTGGGAGCTGGCGAAGCGCGGGCGGGCGCGCGCCGGCCGGATCGGCGAGAGCTATGGCGAGCAGGAGATCGACACGCTGCCGGCGCCGGGAACGGCCGAGCCCTGGTACGGGCCGGAGGGCAGCTATACCTTCGCCTTTTCGCCCATGCCGGGCGGCTGCGGGCTGACCGTGAGCAACCTGGGCGACAGGCGCCCGGAGAGCGCCGCGCCGCTGGAGCTGGAGCTGGGCCACTGCCTGCACGTCGAGGAAGATCCGAACCGGCTGGAGGATGCCTTCCGCTGGCGCCACCCGCAGTACAGCGGCTACAACCCGGCCGGCGGCGGCGAGGTCGGCGTGGAGGAGATCATCTTCTGGATTGACGGCCATCTGATGCGCCGGCTGGAGGAGGCGGGCTGGACGCCGGAGCGGGCCGCCGAGTACGACTACAGCTTCCGGCCCAACGTCATGGGCGCCGACGCCTGGGTCAGCCACCGCGAGAGCGGCGACGTCGTGGAGCTGGTGCGCGACGCGCCGAGGGCGTAACCAAAGGATCGCGCCGGCCATGCTGGCCGGCAGGCTTCCAGCCCGCTCAGGACGCCGCCCCTTCGACTATTGCGCGGATGTAATTCCCGTGCTCCTCGTAATGGTCCTCCGTATTGCCCAGCACGTAGGCCGCAATCGGATAACCCCAGTTGCCGTCGAACGGCCTGACAAAGCGCTCGTACGGCAGCCCCAGCATCTCCTGCAGCGAGTGCCGGTCGATCAGCGCCAGAAGCTCCGCCAGCCCTTTGTCCATCCGCTTTCGCCACGCCTCTCTGTCGTACCCCTGCTCTTCTGTGCTCATTATTTCCTCCTGCCAGTTCTCGCTTTCTGAACGGTGAAGGATGCGATGCGGGCTGGAAGCCCGCGCTCCGTTTCGTCTACGGTTCCAGCGCCTCCAGGATGCGCGGGTCGGAGCGCGGGTCTTCGCCGGTGAAGAGCTCCGGCGCGGGGTAGCCGAGCGTGATGCGCAGGTCGCCGGGCATGACCGAGCTGAGCGGCAGCGGGTCGAGGATGACCACGCCATCGTAGCTGAGCGAGGAAAGCATCGTCCAGAATGCGCCGGCGTAGATGCGCTCGCCGTTGGCGGTCATCACAAAAGGAACGCCGCCGGTGGGCACGGGCGGCTCGAACAGCGCGCGCACGCGGGCCATGGCCTCCTCGGAGATGCTCATCGTGTGCGTCGCGGCGTCGTAGGCCCGAATGTCGGCCGGGCCGATGATCGGCGTCTCGGCCAGCGCCAGATCGTCCAGGGCGACCCCTTCCAGGAGCGCGGCCGGCCCCTCCTCGGCGAGCAGGTAGACGGCCAGCCCTTCGGGCGATGGCGTGGGCGTTGCGCTGGCACAGCCGCCGAGCAGCAGGAGCGCCAGAGCCAGGAATGCGGATCTCTTCATCAGTGGTCCCTCCTTTTGCGCCCTCAATTAGACACGAATTGGGAGCTGGAAGTTAGAGGATGGAAGCCAGAAGCGCCGCCGTCTTTCCAACTTCTAACCTCAAACCTCCAGCTTCCCACTGCTTCCTTCACCTCTTCTTAACGCCCGGCCCTCTTGACGCAATTAGAACATATGTGCTACCTTTGGCTCAAGAGGGTGGGCTACCGCACTCAGATGGAGCCAGGGATTCAGAGAAGATGGAGAGATCGAGACGCTGTACGGGAACGACGACAGGGGGGCGCCCCTGCATGGGCCGCGCGATGATTGGCAGCGACCCGCCGCTCTGCTACCAGCATGGTGGGGTAGAGGCAGGCGGCGTTCCGCGCCGGAAAAGGAAGGGGGGCGACGCTGGGCCTGCCTTCTACCGCGTCGCCTTCAGCCGCCAGGAGATGGCCGACCTGCGCCGTCTGGCGAAGGAGGAAGGGCTGGACGAGGAAATCGCCACGACGCGCATTATCCTGCGCCGGCTGCTCCTCTACCTGCATGAGAATCCGGACCTGGACGCGGCGGCGCTGGCGAAACTGGCGCCGCTGGCCTTCCGCGGCACGCAGACGGTGGCCCAGCTTCTGCGGGACCAGCGCGCGCTGAGCGGCGCCGCCTCCGACGGCATTGCCGGGGCTATCGGCCAGGCGCTGGACGAGCTGGCGACCGAATGGGGCGTGGAGCTATGAACGGCGCGCAACCGGACCCTGGCGAGAGCCGGCTGAAAGCGGCGCTGCAGCGGCGTCGTGCGGCCCGCGCGCCGCGACCCCCGCTCGACCTGCGCCCGACGACGCCCTTCGAGCAGCTCATCCTGGCCGAATACCAGTCGCTGCGCCGCGATTACGAGGAGCTGAAGAAGCGCGTGGACTGGCTGACCCTGGCGATTGTCGGCGCCGCGCTGACGATGGTGCTGGAGCGGCTGTTTGGTTGAACTGTGATTTTCCTGATGGCCTGATTGACTATGAGGCCTCTGCCCGCGCCACGAATCATAGCCAATCGTCAAATCAAACGAATCACAGTTCAGAAATGGGGGCGCCAGCCCGCACGTCTGACACCCGACGATGACGTCCGACAAAGCGATCTACAAGCGCATCCTGCGCGACATGCGCCTCTTTTCGGCCGGCGTGCTGGGCATGCCGCTCTACGACTACCAGCTCGCGCCGCTCGCCGCCGTCGCCGAGAGCGTGCTGCAGCGGCAGGGGCGCGAGTTCCTGCTCGTCTTCCCCCGGCAGAGCGGCAAGAACGAGGCCGTCGCCCACCTGCTCGTCTACCTGCTCAATCTGCTGCGCCGCCGGCGCGGGCAGATCGTCTACGCCGCCATCGGCGACAATCTGGGGCGCGGCATCCAGCGGCTGGAGGCGCGGCTGGAGAACCCGATGGACCGCGGGCAATGGCGCAAGGGAGCGCGCCCGCTGCGCCGCAGCCTGGGCCGGGCCAGCGTCGTCTTCCTCAGCAGCCATCCCGGCGCTTTCAGCCGGGGCGAGACGGCCCACTGGCTGCTCGCGGTGGACGAGCTGCAGGACCACGACGCCGCGCATCTGGAAGCGGTCTTCGAGCCGATGCGCGCCGCGCACAACGCGACGGCGCTCTACCTGGGCACGGTGCGCTACCGCCACGATGCCCTCTGGCAGAAGAAAGAGGCGCTGGAGCGGCTGGCTGCTGAGGACGGCGTGCGCCGCGTTTTCCTCGTGCCGCCCGCCGCCGTCATCGCCGCCAATCCGGCCTACGGCGACTTCCTCGCCGGGAAGGAGCGCCGGCTGGGCAGCCGCCATCCCATCGTGCAGAGTGAATATTATCTGCGCCCGCTCGACGGCGAGGCCGGCCTCTTCTCGCCGCGCCGCCTGGCGCTGATGCGCGGCGAGCATCCGCGCCTGCACGGGCCGGAATCCGTCCCCGGTACGGGCGGGTTTGAAACCCGCCCGTACCATACCTATATCGCCACGCTCGACGTTGCCGGGCAGGACGAGGCCAGCACCGACCCCGTGGCCCAGCTCGCCGCGCCCGGCCGCGACTACACCGTCTGCACTATCTTCCGCCTGAGCAGTGCGCGGAGCGACGGCTCGCCGGCCCACCTGCCCCTCTACGAAGCGGTAGACGTCTTCGTGGACCACGGCAGCCGCCATTTCCAGGATGCGCCCGGCCGGCCCGCGCTCGTCCAGCGGCTGCTCGCCTATCTGCACCACTGGCGCGTCGCACACCTCGTCGCCGATGCCACCGGCGTAGGCGAAGGGCTGGTCGATTGGCTGGCGGCGGCGCTGGGGCCGGGGCGCGTCACGCCGTTCAAGTTCACCGCCCAGAGCAAGGCCCAGTTGGGCAGCCGCTTCCTCAGCATCGTCGAGACGGGCCGCTTCAAGTATTGGGCAGACAGTGATCAGTTGTCGGTGGGCAGTAGTCAGTTGGCGGTGGACGACCCACTGACCACTGACCACTACCAACTGCCCACTGACTCGTCCCTCTTCTTCCTTCAGGCCGCCCACTGCCTCTACGAGCTGCCTCCCGGCGGCAGCTTCGAGCGCCACCTGCGCTGGGGCGTGCCCGAGGGCGTAACGGTGGAGACGCCGGCCGGGCGCCAGCCTCTGCACGACGACCGGCTGCTCAGCGCCGCGCTGGTGGCGGCCTACGACGAGCTGGCGGCGACGGGCGGCCTAAGGTTGGGGCAGGGAGTCTCCGCCGTGGTGCCGCCGCCGGAACCGGCGGTGTCGTTTTGAACTGTGATTCGTGTGATTGATTGATGGACTTTGATTCGCATATCCGTGTAGAGCGATTTTTCCAAATCGCTCCTCCCCGCCGCGCAGCGCGCGATTTGAGAAAATCGCGCTACATCGTTGCTGGACGAATCACAGTTCAGACAACAGGGCACGCCCACGGCGACGGACAGGGGACGCGGCGCCGCTATCCTTCTGTGTAGATAGACAATGATACGCAGGAGGAAGATGATGGACGTGATTACGCGCGAGGAACTGAAAGAGCGACTGGACCATGGCACGCCGTTCAAGCTGATCATGGTGCTGGACGAAAACGCCTTCGCCCGCAAGCACATCCCCGGCTCGATCAATATCCCCTACGGCAGCCCGGCGCTGGACAGCCTCAACCCGGACGAGGAGCTGGTCGTCTACTGTTCCGGCATGCCCTGCCCGGTGAGCTGGCTGGCCGCCAAGCGCCTCGCCAGCCGGGGCTTCCGCCGCGTGCGCTACTACGCCGGCGGCCTCGCCGATTGGGAGGAGGCCGGCTACCCGGTGGAAGGGGCGTCGGCGACGGTATAACTAGCCACCAGAAGATTGCGCCGGGCCCTCGAACTTCCTGCCGAAGCGATTGCCCGGCTTGCCCGGCGCTATCATGTTGCACGGCTGGCGCTTTTCGGCTCTGTCCTCAACGCCGAGCGTTTCCAGGCGGGTAGTGACGTCGATATGCTTGTTACGTTTCTGCCCGGCGCGCGGGTCAGCTTCCTCACGCTGGCCCGCCTGCAGCGCGAACTAAGTGCTCTCCTCAACCGGCCAGTCGATATGGTGCCCGAGCGAGGACTCAAGCCGCTCATCCGTGAAGAGGTGCTGGCGACGAGCCACGAAATCTATGCGGCGTGAGATCCTCTACCTGCAGGATATGGTCGAAGCTGCCGATGCCATCGCTCGCTTTCTCTCCGGCATGGGTGAGGTACCTGCACTGAGCGCAAAAGTTGCCGAGATTCTTGCCAGCGAGTCTGTAGATACGGACTGAGCCTGCCATCCCCGCCATTTGACCTGCGTTAGCTTGAGCCATCTGCCCCTCGCGGCGGGTTTCACGATCCGATAAGATTATTAGCAACAATCTGGTATGTGTGACACCAGCTGAGGAGAACAGGATGGACGAGCACCACCACGGGGACGAGGAGCACACGCCGCCGGCCGAGGCCACGCAGGAAGCCGCCGAGAACCACCACGCCCACCACGAGCACCACATGGACGAACCGCTGCCCGGCGAGGCGATGGACAGGGCAACCCACGGCCACGACGTCGAGCACCACCACCCGCAGGACGCCGCCGCCGAACATGCCGCCCACGACCACGCGGCGATGGGTCACGGCGACGGCGGGCACGGCGCGCACGTTGACCACACCGGCCACGAAGAGATGTTCCGCCGCAAATTCTGGGTCTCGCTGCTCCTGAGCATCCCCGTCCTCGTCTACAGCCCGATGCTGCAGGAATGGTTCGGCTTCACCGCGCCCGACTTCCCGCTCGCCGGGTGGATCGCGCCCGTCTTCGGCGCCATCGTCTTCTTCTACGGCGGCCTGCCCTTCCTGCAGATGGCCGTGCCGGAGGTGCGCAACCGCCAGCCGGGCATGATGACGCTCATCTCGCTGGCTATCGTCGTCGCCTTCGTCTACAGCCTGGCGGCCCTCTTCCTGCCGGAGGGCGAGACCTTCTTCTGGGAGCTGGTGACGCTGATCGACATCATGCTGCTCGGCCACTGGATCGAGATGCGCAGCGTGCGCCAGGCCTCGCGCGCCCTCGACGAGCTGGCCCGGCTGATGCCCGACACGGCCGAGCGCATCACCGACGGCGGCAGCACGGAGGTGGTGCCCGTTTCCGCGCTGCGCAACGGCGACCTGCTGCTGGTGCGGCCCGGCGCCAGCATCCCCGCCGACGGCGAGGTGGTCGAAGGCGACTCCGACCTGGACGAGGCGATGGTGACCGGCGAGAGCCGCCCCGTGAGCAAAAGGCCGGGCGACACGGTTATCGGCGGCACGATCAATGGCGACGGCAGCCTGCGCGTGCGCGTCACCGCCACGGGCGACGAGACGGCGCTGGCGGGCATTATGCGCCTCGTCGCCGAAGCGCAGCAGAGCAAGAGCAGCACCCAGCTTCTGGCCGACAGGGCCGCCGGCTGGCTCTTCTACATCGCCCTCGGCGTCGCCGCCATCACGGCTGTCGCCTGGACGCTGGCGACGGGCTTCAACGTGGACGTCGTCGCCCGCGTCGCCACGGTGCTGGTCATCGCCTGCCCGCACGCGCTGGGGCTGGCTATCCCGCTCGTCGTCGCCATCACCACGGCGCTGGGCGCGCGCAACGGCGTGCTCGTGCGCGACCGGCTGGCGCTGGAGAAGGCGCGGCAGATCGACACGGTCATCTTCGACAAAACCGGCACCCTGACCCGTGGCGAGTTCGGCGTGGTCGGCATCGCCACGGCCGAGGGGCTGGACGAGGACGAGGCGCTGGCCCTTGCGGCGGCGCTGGAAGGCGACTCGGAGCACACCATCGCCCGGGGCATCCGCCGCAGCGCCGACGAGCGCGGGCTGGCCCTACCGCAGGGCATCGAGGAGTTCCAGGCCATCAAGGGGCAGGGCATCCGCGCCCGCCTCGACGGGCAGGTGCTGCACATCGGCGGCCCGCGCCTGGTGGAGAGCCTTTCGGCCGGCGTGCCCGCAGCCATCGCCCGCTTCCGGGAGGCGTCCGAGGAGCGGGGGCAGACGGTGGTCGCCCTGGTACGCGACGGCGATGGCGGGCAGGCAGAGGCCGTCGCCGCCTTCGCCCTCGCCGACGTCATCCGGCCGGAGAGCTACGAGGCGGTGCGGCGGCTGCACGAGATGGGCGTGGAGGTGGCGATGCTGACCGGCGACGCCGAGGCGGTTGCCGCCAGCGTCGCCGCCGAGCTGGGCATCGACACCTATTTCGCCGAGGTGCTGCCCCAGCACAAGGAGGAGAAGGTCGCCGCGCTGCAGCGGGAGGGCAAGCAGGTGGCGATGGTCGGCGACGGCGTCAACGATGCGCCGGCCCTGGCCCGCGCCGACGTGGGCATCGCCATCGGCAGCGGCACCGACGTCGCTGTGGCCTCGGCGGGCATCATCCTGGTCCAGAGCGACCCGCTCGACGTGGTGAACATCGTCGCGCTGAGCCGCGCCGCCTACCGCAAGATGATCGAGAACCTCGTCTGGGCGACGGGCTACAACGTCGTCGCGCTGCCGCTGGCGGCGGGTAT
>JAAYYY010000255.1 GCA_012515125.1 Chloroflexota bacterium | reverse complement strand
GCCGTCCGGCTGCAAATCGGCGCCGGTCTGTGGGAGCTTTCGGGCCTGCCCGCCGGCCGGCAGCCCTGAACCGTCCCTGACCCTTTGAGGAGGAATGAACGATGCTGACCTTCCGAATGAAGCCCAACAGCCGGAACAGAGAGCGGGCCCGCCGCCGGCGCGCTGCACCGGCCCGGCTGTGGCGGCGACACGCCTTCCGCCTGCTGCCGCTGGCGCTGCTGGTCGCCATCATCGCTTCCTGCGCGCCCGGCGACGCGCCGCCGCCTGGCGTCTGCGACACCTACAGCCGCTCTCTGTTCACGACGCAGCTCCTGGGCGGCGCGGCCGTGCTCCTGGGGCTGGCCGTGCTCGGCTTCCGCAAGAACATCTCGGCCATCCTGCCCTCGCAGGGCATCCAGGTCGGGGCGGTCGCCGGGGCGCTGGCCCTCGGGCTGAGCCTGCTGGCCTTCTCCACCGACGTCGGCAACCAGATCCTGACCGGCTTCGGCCTGGAGAGCCTGTACACGCTCTGCGGGCTGGGCTGAGGAGGGCGAACATGTTTACCGTTACTCACTTCCGCTCCGAGTTCGTGCGTCAGAGCCAGGCGACCATCCTGCGCCGGGTGACCATGACCCAGTTCATGCTGGTCATCGTTAGCGCGGCGCTCGGCGTCGGCCTTCTCGGCGCGCCTTTCTGGCTGGCGCCCGTCTTCATCGCCCTGGGTTACGTGGCCGGCTACGAGCACCACGGCGAAATCATCCTGCGCCGGCTGCTGGCCTATGCCTTCGTTCGGTTGCGCAGCCTGACCGGCCGGCCCCGCCTCGTCAACGTGCAGGCCGAGTGGGATGGCCTACGCGCCATGAGGCCGCAGGGTTACAACGGGAAAAAGAACCTGTTCTCATGAGCCGCGGGCAACAAGCGGCACCAGATTGGAGGACCCTATGCGCGTATTCCGCGTGACCCTGCCGGCCTTTTACCAGATCGACACCGACGACCAGACGGCCGTCATGCAGCAGCTCGTCAGCCTCTTCGCCGGCCCGGCCGAGCACGTGCGCTTCTTGACCTTCGTCAGCCCGGCCAGCCTGGAAGGGCTTGAGCGGGAGCGGCGCCGGCTGGCGATGACGCGGGACGATGAGGGCGCCCGCCGCGGCCTGATGGAAGAGGTGCGCATGATCGGCGAGTGGGGGCGGCGCGGCGCGATGCGCCAGACGCGTCACTACCTCGTCGACTTCGACGACTCCCTGACCGCCGCCGACCTCGCCCACTGGCGGGTGCGCGCCGAGGAGCAATACCCCCGACTGCCCGTGCCCGGCGACTACGCCGAGCAGCTGGACCACCTGGCGCCGGTCACGCGCGACGCTGCCGGGCGCCTCGTTCGCGACAACAGCCGCCCCGCCTGCAGTATCCTCGCCTCCTACCGGCTCTCGCGCACCTGGGACTGGCGCCACCCGCTGACCCAGACGATCACCGACGCCGGCGGGCAGCTGGCCATCTGCATCGACGTGCGCAAGGTCCACCCGGAGCGCGTCACCGCCTCGGCCGAGTTCTGGCAGGGCATGGTCTGGAACGGGCAGGACCGTAACGCCGCCCTGGCCCTGGGGGAGGCGGAGGCGGCCCTGGCCGCGCGCGACGAGGCCGTGCACCACGTGCGCGTCCTTTTCCTACTCCTGGAGCGGCGCCTGGATCGGCTGCGCGAGCGAACCGAGGCGTTGCGCAAGGCAGCCAGCCAGTACATGCAGGTCGACCGGCTACGGGGCTACCAGGCCGCGGCTTCACAGCTCTTCGGTCCGGCGACCAGCCCGGCCGGGATGCCCCACGGCCATTTCAACACCCTGAGCCGCGCCCCGGCCGTCTTTGCCGGGATGTGGGGAGTAGGGCGCGAGCAGCGCACGGCCGGTTACTACGTCGGCCTCTCCGTGGACGAGATCGCTCCACACGTCTACTATCTCG
>JAAYYY010000254.1 GCA_012515125.1 Chloroflexota bacterium | reverse complement strand
TACGAGGAAGAGGAAGAAGAGGAAATGCCCACCGCCATGGCCATCGCCTGGCGCCGCGCTGTCGGCAAGCAGGACAAGCGGCAGGGCAAACCGAACAAGCGGAACCGCCGGCGCCGGCGTGAAGATCGGGAAGAGATCTACAGCCGGACCCTGCGCAACGCGGGCGACCCCGACTAGCTGAGACGTGACTGACCCGCCGACCGGCGGGTCTTCTGTCAGAAGACGGATGGGGGCCAGTCGATCATCATTGCCTCGAGCTGTGCCCCCGCGGCGACGTGCCGGACCCCCTCTGTAACGATAACCAGAGCGTTGGCCTCCACGAGAGACGTCATAACGTGGGAGCCCTGCCGGCCTGTCAGCCGGGCCACGTAAGCCCCTCCTTCTTCCCGACTGACGACAGCGCGCGCGTACGTCTCGCGCCCATCTGACGATATCTCGTCCTGCAGCGTGACCCGGACGCGAGGCCGCTCCAGCGCTGTGTGCCCGGCCATTTTTAAGATGGCCGGTCTGGCGAAGCGCTCAAAGCTGATCAGCGCCGAGACGGGATTGCCGGGCAGTCCCAGATAGGGGATTCCCTGATAGGCGCCAAAGGCGAGCGGCTTGCCGGGCCGCATCCTGACGCGCCAGAAGCCGATGTTGCCTTCCACCTCCAGCACGGCCCTAACCACATCGTAGGCGCCCACGGACACGCCGGCCGAGCTGACAAACAGGTCTACCCTGCTCTCCAACCCCTTCGCCAGCTTCTCCTGTACGGCGGCTTCCGTGTCGCGGGCAATGCCCAGGGGCACCGGCACCGCCCCCAGCGCGCGGATCTGCGCTTCCTGAGTGTAGCCGTTGCTGTTGCGGATCTTGCCGGGCCGCAGCGGCTCCTCGACGCCGATCAACTCGTCGCCGGTTGCCAGCACCCCGACTCGCGGACGCCGGATGACGGACACATGGCCCATCCCTAAAGAGGCCAGCACGCCGATTTCCTGCGGGCGCAAGACGCGCCCGGCCGTGAGGATCTCCTGTCCGGCCTCAATATCTTCGCCGGGGAAACGTACATGGTCGTGCGGCGAAACGGCGCCGTAGACTTCGATCTCGTCGGGCAGGGGACGGTCGCCATCCCGCCAGGGCTCGCCGGTCATCTCCACCGGAACGACCGCATCGGCGCCCTCGGGCAGGGGCGCCCCGGTCATAATGCGTACTGCCTGGCCCGGCCCGACAACCGTCTCCGGGGCAGCGCCCGCGGCGATGTCGCCGACCACCTCGAGCACGGCAGGCGACTCGCGGCTGGCGCCGCTCACGTCGGCGGCGCGCAGCGCGTAACCGTCCATCGCCGAGTTGGCGAAGGGCGGCAGGCTCTCGCGGGCGGCGACCGGCTCCGCGAGCACCCGGCCGAGCGCTTCGCTCAGCGGCAGCCGCTCGGCCTCCAGAACGGGCACGCCTGCCAGCACGCGCGCCAGCGCTTCTTCTACGGTGAGATCGTCGGTGCGGGTCATACCTGCTCCTTGCTGGCGGCGCGACCGTCCAGGCCCAGCGCTTCGGCCTCTCCCTGCATCGCCGCCAGCAC
>JAAYYY010000253.1 GCA_012515125.1 Chloroflexota bacterium | reverse complement strand
TGGAGCGACGAGGCCACACCCGGTCCCATCCCGAACCCGGCAGTTAAGCTCGTCAGCACCGATGGTACTTGGGGCGCGAGCCCCCGGGAGAGTAGGTCATCGCCAGGAACCCTTCTTTTCGCTTTACCCGCCGTTATATCCTGCCTACCAGCCACTCGCCGCGAATACCGTCTGCAGAAGGTCCGCGCGTTCCTCGGGCGTCATCAGGCGCGGGCGGGCATAGTTCTCGATCAGGCCCGTCCACAGGGAGACGTTAAGCAGCCGGTTCTCGTATACGGTGTACAGATCGACAAAGCTCTGCCGCGTGCCGGCCTGATCCATCTGGTCGAAAAACAGGTTGCCCAGTCCATAATGGATAAAGGCGCCGTGCTCGAAGCCGAATCCCTGTACGTGATGCGCCTGGCTGCCACTAACTGCCGAAGCCCCAGCGGCGGCCAGCGCGATAAACGCCTCCCGCTGATCGGCCGTTGGCCCGTAGTGATAGCTCTCCCAGTATTGCTGCGTCACCATGACGAACGCACCGCTATCACGATAGCTGCGAATCTGCTCCACAAAGCTGTCGTCGCAGCGGCGCGCACCCCCCCACTCTTCTCCGGCCCACGCGCCGGCCGGCCCCGCCGGATTGCAGCCCAGGAAGACGATCGTGTTGCCGTTGTGCTCAAAGATCGCCGGCTCCTGCGCTTCCGCCAGGTTGCGGCCACCGCCGAAATAGCGCATGCCAGCATTGTCATAGAGCTGCAGTGTATAGGGAATATAGCCAGCTCCCCAATCGTTCACATGATTACCCGTCAGCTCGACTACGTCAACGCCGAGAAACTGCAACAACTCCATGTAGCGCGGGCTGGAGCAAAACGTCGTGCCGCCAATGTAGTGCGGCGGAGGGCATTCCGGCACAAACGCGACCTCGTTGCTGACATGGGCGATGTCGGCGGCCTGCATCACCGGAGCCACCTCCTCGCCGGGGTAGATAATGCCCCGCGTCTCCATCTGGTAGGCCGTAGCACGGACCAGCGCCGTGACGCCGGTCATGGCGATCCGCGTTATCTTCTCCGGGTCGCGATTTGTCGCCGGACCGCCCCATAAGGCGGAAAAGGCGGCTGCGGCTTCTCCTTCACCATCCACAACCAGCGCCAGCGCCAGCGGATAGCCGGCAGGCGTAAAATCAGCCGCCACCGGCGAAAGGCCGTCTACTGCCCAGACTTTCAACGCCGGGGTCAGCTTCTGAAAGGGCACCAGCGTCCACGCCGCCCGGCGTGCCCATAACGCGCTTTCCAGATCAGGCGCCGGAACCGTTTCTGCCCGGCCTTCGCCCCAGAGCTGCCGGAGCAGCGCTTCGGTATCCGGCGTCAGGAGAAGCGGCGGGCCGCCTTCCCCGCGCCACGAAGCCTGCAATTCGGCGAGCGTCACCCCGTCAGCCACCGTTGCGAAGGGGACTGCAACCGCGTAGACCCACGTCGCCAGAGTACCGCCCTCACCCAAGGGGGCGAGGCGCAATAACACGTCTGCACCTTCCGGCTCCTCGGCCCAGGCAAACTGGCTCGAGTGGGCAGTGACAATCTCTTGCGCGGCGGCAATCAGCTCCTCCGGCAGGCCGGGCGCAGCGGCGACGCGCCAGGGAGCAGGCGTCGCGGTTGGTGGGGAAGTGGGCGGCAGCTCCGCCTTGGGGGCAGCCGTCGCCGTCGCGGCAGGCACGACGGTGCTCGCCACCGTTGCACCTGCGGAGGAAACGGTCGCCGCCGGCGGGACTGCAGTGGGCGGAGGGGTCTGCCCGCAGCCAGTCAAAAAGAGAACGAAAAGGACGAGAGGAACAAGTAAATGGAAACGATTGGTCATCGACGCAATGCCTGTGAGCTTCCTGGTAATGCAGGCAGGCCCGACGCCTGCCAGAGAGTTGGGACTGGCTCCCCGCAAGCTGGCCTAGCTGGCTGCCCCCAACACCACCGCCAGAAACCAGACGAGAAAATCGTACTTGAGAAGCTGGCTTAGCTGTTCCAGCCGCCGTCCAGAGACGCCCCGGCGCACGTTAAGGACCACGTAGACCACTACGGGAAAGACGCCAAAGGCGACAATATAGGCGTAGATCGAATTGTACACCGGCAGCAGCTCGACGACGGCGGGCGGCGCGAGCCGGCGACAGATGTCAAAGAAACTGCATATCGAGAAATTCTCCTGATACATCCTGACCAGGAACGGCACCATCATCACCCAGACGGTCGCCAGGGTCGCAATGTAGAAGACGACACGCGCCCCACGCTTGCCCCAGACGGTCGCTACCGTGCGGACCTGCTGGCGCAAGTCGCCCTCGTAATCGGCAATCGTCTTCAGCACCTCGCGGGCGAGGATAGCCGTCGTGATAATGATCGCCAACCACAGCGTCGGCCGCGCATGACCGGCTGCCATGCCGCCAAAGACGACGGTCATACCCGACGTAATTGCCACCGTCAGGTTGCCCAGCAGGACTGTGCTCTTGAGCCGCCAGGAGTAGAGATAGAGGAGGAGGCTGAAGAAGAGCGTGATCAGGAAGACAGGCCGATTAACCAGGGCGGCGAGCGCCAGCGCCAGAAGGTTCAGTCCAATCGCGAACCAGACGGCACAGGCCGGGCTGACCATGCCCGCGGGCAGCGCACGGTGCGGCTGGTTGATCCGGTCAATCTCGATGTCCAGGTAGTCGTTCCAGGCATTGCCCGATCCTGTGACCAAAAGCGCGACGAGGGCGGCCAGTGCAACGTCGCCCCAAGCGCCTGTACCGGCAACGTAACCGCCGAGGAAAACAGCCAGCGCGCCGCTGAAAGCGTTGAATGGACGGGCAAGCTTGTACATTCCTTTTAGTCGCCGTATCATGTTCTTTCGTCTTCCTCGCTCGTCTGGGCAGTAACCCGGAGCAGTCTATCAGATGTAACCCCACAACGCTACCGGGGTTACAGCGCGCGATGGCAGGGCAAGATATGAGCTACACGATTACCAGCCTCAACAACGATAGAGTTAAGCAGGTACGCCGGCTGCAGATGGACCGCCGTTATCGGGCGCGTGAAGGGCTGTTCGTCGTCGAGGGTACACGCTGGCTGGCAGACGCAGTGCAGCAACAGGTGGCGCCGATGGCCCTGTTCTACACCGGCGACTGGCGCAAACAGGCCGGCCATGAAGAGATTCTACAACAGATCGACCCGGCCGTTCAAGCCATCGTCAGCGACGAAGTCCTGGCAGCGATGAGCGACACAGAGACGCCGCCGGGCGTTCTCGCCGTCCTACCCATCCGCCCCCGCCCTCTGCCTGCTCGACCCGGCCTGCTGCTCATTCTCGACGAGATCCGCGATCCCGGCAATCTGGGAACTATGTTGCGAACGGCCGCGGCAGCGGGGGTTGATGGCGTGCTACTCAGCCCCGGCTGCGTGGACCCGCATAACCCGAAAGTGGTCCGTGCGGGCATGGGCGCTCATCTACGGCTGGCACTGCACCAGCAAGAATGGGCCGAGATTGCTGAGACAAGCCGGGCTCTGCAGGTCTGGCTGGCAAGCGCGGACGGTGCGCTTCCCTACACAGAGGTCAACTGGCGCCAGCCCTCGGCCCTTATTGTGGGCAGTGAGGCGAACGGCGCCGGGAAGGAAGCCGGCGCGCTTGCGGATGGCACCCTGTATATTCCGATGTATGCTGCTACAGAATCGTTGAACGCTGCCGTCGCTGCCGGCATCATTCTCTTTGAGGCGGTCCGACAGCGGCTCTAGCTGCCGCCCGGATGCGATCTAGTCAACAGGCACTCGCGTCTTTATTTCTATGCGAAAGGTTTCTGCCACGCTCCCTTCTGCCCCGCCCTCGTAGACGAAGCGCCGCTGGCAACGCGGGCACTGACCGTCAAAGTAAAAAAGCTCGACGTCAAGCTGGTTCCCATAGCTCTTCTCCAGCAAGAGCCACGTCGGCCGGTCCCAGGTCAGGACCAGCCAGCTTCCATCGCTCTCTTCCGCTGCCCGATCTACGCTCTCCAGCCCATGCAAAACCCGATAACCGGCGATAAAAAAGCTGCAGCGGTCACAGGCATAGAAATTCTCCAACGTCTGCTGTACTTCGCTTCCTTCCGCCATCTGTTCTCTGCTTTTTGCCACGTTTCCTGCTTTCTGTCCGGCCCGAACGGGTCACTGCGCGCCGATAGACTGCCGCTATCTACCTGCACCTGCCGCAAACTCGGCAGCCTGATACAATGATTGGGATTGTAGCCCGCTGCTCAGCCTGCGCAAGGCGCGGGATAGAGATAGCCCTGATGGAAATCCGTTCAGTCACCCTCTTCTGCTCGCCGGAGCTGACGCCGGCCCGCGTGCAGGCCTTTTTCCAGGCCACTACCGGCCGTTTTCACTGCCCCGTCCAGACCCGGCGCGTCGCCCTGCCCTCATTTCCCGATTGGTGGACCGGCAGCGAGGAACCGGCTCGTCTGGTGCAACGCTGGCGTGAGGCGGGCGCCGACTACGTCTCGCTCGGCCCTGTGCTGCTCCGGCACGACGCCGGCTGGCTGGGGCGACTGCCGGACCTCCTGGGCGCCGGAGACGCCCTGTTTGCCAGCGCCGAAGTAGCCGACTGCGCGGGAAACGTGGATATCGGCCGGGCGCTGGCGATTGCGCGCCTCATCCGCGCCGCAAGCACGCTCCAGGACAACGGCTTCGGCAATCTCTACTTTACCGCCCTGGCGAACTGCCCGCCCGGCTCGCCCTTCTTCCCCGTCGCCTATCACGACGGCGGCCCGCCTACCTTTGCCCTGGCGATCGAGGGCGCCGACCTCGCCCTGCAGGCCATCACGGGCGCGTCCTCGCTTGCCGAAGCAAGGCAACGGCTCGTCGGGACGATAGAGGATGCAGCGCGGGGACTGGTTGCGGCGGCGAAGGCGCTGGCCGAAGAGCAGGGCATCGCCTTTTCCGGCCTCGACTTTTCCCTCGCCCCATACCCGGAAGAGGCCAGGAGCCTGGCGGGAGCGATGGAGGCGCTGGGCCTGCCCTGGATTGGCGCCTCCGGTAGCCTGCTCGCCGCTGCCTTTATCGCCGAGGCGATTGGCCGGGCTGACTTTCCACGCTGCGGCTTCTCCGGGCTCATGCTGCCCGTCCTGGAAGACAGCGTGCTGGCGGCGCGCGCGGCGGAAGGTCGCGTTGGCCTGGGCGATCTGCTGAGCTACGCGGCGGTCTGCGGCGTGGGGCTCGACACGGTGCCGCTGGCGGGCGACATTTCGGAAGAGGCGCTGGCAGCCATCTTGCTTGACGTCGCCGCGCTGGCGCAGCGGCTCGACAAACCACTCACCGCCCGGCTGATGCCGCTTCCCGGCCTGAAGGCGGGCGATCCTGTCCATTTCGACTTCCCCTACTTTGCCGATAGCCGCGTTCTGCCGGTCGCCGGGCCGGGCGTGCGCGGGCTGCTCGGCAGGGACGAGAGCATTGCCCTGACCGCCTATCACGGCGCTGAATAAGCACACGACGAGGGAGAGATCATGCCAACCACACACAGCCTCAAGCAGTTGCTCCTCGCCTGGGAACAGGCCGTCGCCGGCACGGCTCTGCCCCCTCCCCCTGCCCACGATGGGCCGGACGTCCTGTTTGGTGACCTCGTGGAGCACACCGATGCCGTAGAGCCCGGCGCAGCCTTCGTCGCGCGCGTGCGGCCCACCGGCGACGGCCATCCCTATATTCCGCAGGCGATTGACAAGGGCGCCGCGCTGGTCATCGGGCAGCAGCCGCCGCCCGCGGGTATCGCCGTTCCGTACCTGCAGGTGGAAGACTCGGCCGTGGCGGCGGCGTGGCTGGCGGCCGCCGCCGCCGGCTTTCCTGGGCGCCAGCTTGTCGTAATCGGCGTAACGGGGACAGACGGTAAGACGACGACGGCAAATCTGATCTTCTCCATTCTCCAGGCGGCGGGCATCCGCGCCGGGCTTCTCAGCACCATCCGCGCCGTCATCGGCGAGGTGGAAGAACCGCTGGCCCTGCACGTGACCACGCCGGAGGCGCCAGTCGTGCAGCGCTATCTGCGGCGCATGGTGGACGCCGGGCTGACCCACGTCGTCCTCGAAGCGACGAGCCACGGGCTGGCGCAGCACCGGGTGGACGCTGTCGATTACGACGTCGCCGTGGTCACCAATATCACCCACGAGCATCTCGACTATCACGGCAGCTACGAGCAGTACTCTGCTGCCAAGGAACGGCTGTTTACGATGCTCATGGACGAGTGGGCGCTGCCCACACAGAACATCCATAAGGAGCGCCAGGAGCCGGCTGCCGTGCTCAACCGCGACGACAGCAGCTATGAGCGGCTGGCGGCGCTGCCGCTGCCCCGGCCGGTGACCTACGGTCTGCACAACCCGGCCGATGTTACCGCACGCGAGATCGCTTACGGCGCCACGGCGACCCGCTTTGACCTCATGTTCCCCGGCGGAGAGCTGCCGGTTAACGCCCATCTGGTCGGCGACTTCAACCTGTACAACATGCTCGCCGCCGCGGCTGCCGCCGCGGCGCTGGGCGTGCCGGGTGCGGCGATCCAGCACGGACTGGAGCAGGTGACCCAGCTTAGCGGGCGCATGGAGCGGATTGACGCCGGGCAGCCCTTTCTGGTCGTCGTCGACTTTGCCCATACCCCCAACTCGCTGGAGCGTGCGGTGCAGGCTGCCCGCCGCATGGCGGAGCCTGACGGGCGGATCGTCGTCGTCTTTGGCAGCGCCGGCCTGCGTGACGTGGAGAAACGGCGCATGATGGCCGAGGTTGCAGCGCGCGTGGCTGACCTGACGGTGCTCACGGCCGAAGATCCGCGTACCGAGTCGCTGGACGGCATCCTGGAGATGATGGCGGCGGGCTGCCGCAGCCAGGGGGGCGTCGAGGGGCAGACGTTCTGGCGTGTCCCGGACCGCGGGCAGGCGATCTATTTTGCCCTGAGCCTCGCCGGTCCCGGTGACGTGGTGCTCATCTGCGGGAAGGGGCACGAGCAGTCGATGGCCTTTGGCGTCACGGAATATCCGTGGGACGACCGCGACGCGACGCGGATCGCCCTGGAGAACCTGTTGGCCGGCCGGCCGATGCCGGACCTGGGGCTGCCGACGTACGCCGGGTGAGTGGCTCTGGCCTCTCCAACATGCTATAACACGTCAACGACCTGAACTCAGGAGTGGACTCATATGCTTAACCAGATAGGTTACCTCGTCAGCCGCACCCGGCGCAATCATGGCCTGGAGCATGCCACCATCCACATACT
>JAAYYY010000252.1 GCA_012515125.1 Chloroflexota bacterium | reverse complement strand
GGCAGGCGGTATCTTGCCGCACGCCCCGGCGTCGACTGATCCGATGACCACTTTTCTCATCATAGTGGCGACCGTCGCCTTTCTCATCCTGGTAAACGCCCTCTACGTGGCCGGCGAGTTTGCCACGGTTGCGGCGCGAGAGACGCGCATTACCCAGCTTGCCGCGCGCGGTAACCGCATGGCCCGGCTGCTTCTGCCGATCAAGGAGAACAGCCGCCTGCTGGACCGTTACGTGGCGGCCTGCCAGCTCGGCATCACCGTGTCGTCGATCCTGCTTGG
The DNA here is from genome assembly GCA_012515125.1 of Chloroflexota bacterium. Classification (GTDB taxonomy): domain Bacteria; phylum Chloroflexota; class Anaerolineae; order Promineifilales; family Promineifilaceae; genus JAAYYY01. The sequence goes on along the minus strand of JAAYYY010000252.1, from coordinate 4,117 downwards.
TATCTTCGGCCAGCGCTACATGGCCGGCCGGCTGGTGGGGCCGCTCACACGTATCCTGGAGTCGGGCGAGCCGCTCCTGAAGGCGGTCAATCTCAGCCAGACCACCAGCGCCAGCGTGGCGGCGGAGACAATATCCACCACCGTCGTTCTGATCGTCCTGACGACGCTGCAGGTCGTCATCGGCGAGCTGCTGCCCAAGTCTGTGGGGGTGCAGCATCCTGAGCGTGTCGCCATGGCGGTCGTCGTGCCGGTACGCTGGTCGATCGCCCTGTTCCGCCCGCTCATCTGGCTGTTCAACGGCAGCGCCCGGCTGCTTCTCAATCTCCTGCGGATCGAGCCGCCAGACGTGTATAGCCACGCCCACTCGCCGGCCGAAATCGAGATTCTGGTGACGGAGAGCCACGAGGGCGGTCTGCTGGACGCGGAGGAGCGGCAGATGCTGCGCAACGCCTTCCGCCTGCGCGATCTGACGGCGCGTCAGGTGATGGTCCACCGCACGCGCATCGTCGCCGCGCCGGTAAACAGCTCGGTGCGCGAGCTGCTGGACCTGGCGCTGGAGGCCGGACACAGCCGCCTGCCGCTTTACGCGGAAGACATCGACGATATTCGTGGCTTTGTGCACATTAAGGACCTTTTCAGCCTGTTTGTCGAGAATAGCGACAATCTGGCGAGCATCCTGCGCGAGGTTACCCACGTACCGGAGACGATGCCCGCCCTCGCCGTGTGGGAGACGCTGCAGAGCAAGCGCCAGTATATGGCAATCGTCTTTGACGAGTACGGCGGCACGGCCGGCCTCATCACGCTGGAAGACCTCATCGAAGAGATTTTTGGCGAAGTGCAGGACGAGTTCGACGACGAACAGGCGGTGATGACCATCGACCGCGAAGGCAGCCGGCTCCACCTGCGCGGCGACCTCCTCGTCAGCGACGTCAACGAGTACCTGGGGCTGTCGCTGCCCGAAGAGGAGGCGACCACGCTGAGCGGTCTCGTCTTTAACGCGATGGGCCATCCGCCGGCCGAAGGCGACGAAGTGGCCTTTGGCGAGACCGTCATCCGGGTCGAGAAGATGGAAGACCTCGGCGTGGCGGAAGTCTCCCTGCAGATTGGCGAGCCCGAGGGCGTGCCGCGCGTGGAAGAGTGGGAGGTGGACAATGAGTAACAAGCCACTCCTGCTTGCCGTTGGCACGCCCGGCTTTGCCGTCTACGCGGCTGCACTCTTCCAGGCAGAGAGCGCCGAGCCGTCGCTGCTGCTCGTCCTGGGCATCATTCTTCTGCTGGTGCTGGTCAACGGGCTATTTGTCGCCGCCGAGTTTGCGATCATTGGCGTGCGGCCCAGCCGTATGGAACAGCTCGCCAACGAGGGCCACAAGGTTGCCGCGCGCGTCCTGGCCATTCTCGATTCCCCTGTTCGCCAGGACCGCTATATTGCCACGGCGCAGGTTGGCATCACCATCGTCTCGCTGGGACTCGGCATGTACAGCGAGCCGCAGATCGCTCACTTCATCGAGCCGCTGCTGAGCCCGCTTCTCGGAACTGAGATCGTCCAGACTGCCGGCTTTGTGCTCGCCCTGAGCTTCGTCACCTATCTCCACGTCGTCATCGGCGAGATGGTGCCTAAGAGCATCTCGCTCGCTACGGCAGAGAAAGCCGTGCTCTGGCTGGCCCGGCCGATGCAGATCGCCCAGCTCATCCTTAGCCCGTTTGTGCTGGGGCTGAACGCGATCGGCAACGCGCTGCTGCGCCTGCTGGGCGTGCCGCCAGCCGAAGGCCACGCTCGCCTGCATTCGCCAGAAGAACTCGGCCTGATCGTGAGCGAGAGCGCCGAAGGCGGCCTGCTCAACGAAGAAGAAGAGGAGATGATTCTCAATATCTTCGACTTCGGCGACCGGCAGGTGGGGCAGGTGATGACGCCGCGACGGAAGGTGCAGGCCATCCCCAGCGACATGCCGGTAGACGAGATCATGCGCTTTGTCGCCGCGAGCCGTAATAGCCGCTTCCCGGTCTTCGAGGGCGACCTGGACCATGTTATTGGCATCCTCCACCTGAAGGACCTGCTCTATCACCGCCTGCGCGGGGAAGGCGCTTTCGACCTGCGGCTGATCTTGCGCCCGGCCCCGGCCGTTCCCGAACAGCTCCCCGTCGAGACGCTCCTCGCCGCGTTCAAGCGGCAGCGCCTGCACATGGCTATCGTCGTGGACGAGTTTGGCGGCATGGCCGGTATCGTCACTCTGGAAGACCTGATCGAGGAAATCGTCGGCGAAGTCCGGGACGAGTTTGACGTGGAGAAGGAGCCTTTCACCCGGATCGAGCCGGGCACCATCGAAGTGGCGGGGAACTATCTGCTCGACGACCTGAGCGACCACGTCTACCTGGGCGACGAGGAGTCCCTGCCCGACGTGGAGACCGTGGGCGGCCTGATCGTCAGCGGGCTGGGCCGGCCTCCCCAGTTAGGCGACGAGCTGCTCTACGACGGCGACGTCCGCTTTACCGTGCTCGACGTAGACGGTCTGGCTGTGGCGCGAGCGCGGGTGAGCTTTCCTGTGGTCACCGAGAACGGCGACCACGGTTCCCGCCACACGCGGGCGGATAGCGCGACGTAGGGGCGGGTTTCAAACTCGCCTGTACAGACCGCCCGTACAGTCCCAGTCCCCCGTAAAAACCAGCCGGCGATAGCTCAGAGCGCGTAAACGTCGCCGAATTTCTGCGTCACGTAGGCGACAAACGGCGCGTGGCTGAGCGGCCGGCCCGTGGCCCGCACAACCAGCTCGCCGGGCGTGAACTTCCGGCCGTGCTGGTGGATGTTCTCGCCCAGCCAGGCCAGCAGGGTCGTCGTCTTGCCCTCGGCCAGCTCTGCCTCGATCTCCGGCTTCTCCCGGCAGGCGGCGGCGAAGAACTGCGCCGCGTACAGGTTGCCCAGGGCATAGGTGGGGAAGTAGCCGAAGCTCGGCCAGGTCCAGTGGATGTCCTGCAGCACGCCCTGCGTGTCGTCGGGGGGCACAATACCCAGCAGCTCGCGCATTTTGTCGTTCCACGCTGCCGGAAGGTCCGCCACGGCCAGCTCGCCGTTGCTCAGCGCCTGCTCCAGCTCGAACCGCAGGATGATGTGCAGGTTGTAGGTCAGCTCGTCCGCCTCCACGCGGATGAACGAAGGCTGGACCTTGTTGACGGCGAGGTAGAACGCCTCTGCGGTGTACTGCCCAAGCTGCGCGGGAAAAGCTTCCTGCAGGCGCGGGAAGTGGGCGCGCCACCAGCCCCGGCTGCGCCCGACGATATTCTCGAAGAGGCGAGATTGTGACTCGTGGATGCCCGACGAGGTGCCGCGCGCCAGCGGCGTGCGCGCCAGGTCGGGATGCGTGCCCTGCTCATAGATGGCGTGCCCGGCCTCGTGCATGACGCCCAGAATGGCCGGCGGCAGAAAGTCGGGATACCAGCGCCCGGTGATGCGCGCATCGTAGCGGGAAAAGCTGGTGGCGAAGGGATGCACGGCCGTGCCCATGTAGCCCCGGCCAAAATCGTAGCCCAGCGCCTCGGCGAGATAGCGGGCGACTTCCTTCTGGCGCTCCACGTCGTATGGCTGGTGGAGCAGGCTGTCGTCTACCGGCCGGCCCTGCTCCTGGATGGCCTGCAGCAGGGGGGCGGTCTCGGCCTTGACGGCGTCAAAGACAGCGCGGACCTCTGCCGTCGTCGTACCGCGCTCGTACCCTTCCAGCAGCGCGTCGTAGGGTTCCTCGTCGTAGCCGTAAAGCTCGGCTTTCTCACGGCCCAGGGCCACCATCTGTTCGAGCAGAGGCCGGAAGCTGGCGAAATCGTTGTTGGCCCGCGCCTCGCGCCAGACTACGTGCGCCCGCCCGCTGGTCTCGGCCTCGCGCCGGACGTAATCGTCCGTCAGCTTGCGCGTGCGGTCGTAATCGTAGGCCAGCCAGCGCACAAGACTGGCCTCGAAGCTCTCCTCCGGCAGCCCCTGCACCTCACTCGCCGCGCCGGCGATCAGCTCGCCCACTTCGTCGGCGACAAACATCTCGTGCAGCAGCCGGCGCACCGTGGTCATCTGCTGGATGCGGATCTCGTCCGCGGCCCGGGGCATGATGACCTCGCGGTCCCAGGCGAGGAGCTGGGC
>JAAYYY010000251.1 GCA_012515125.1 Chloroflexota bacterium | reverse complement strand
GGCGTCGTCGCCGTGATCACCTCGCTGGTCTCCCCCGGGTTCAGCGAGAAGGCGGCGGCCTCAATCTCGGGCACGAGCAAGGAACCCTGAGGGAAATAGCCGAGGTCGCCCCCCTGGCTGCCCGTCGTCTGGTCCAGCGAGTTCTGGCGGGCCAGCTCGGCGAAGTCCCCGCCGTCCATAATCTGCTGGTGCAGCGACTGAGCCAGCCCGGCATCATCTACCTGGATGTAGCGGGCGTGCACCTGCTTCACAGTAGCGGGCACGTCGGCAGTAACGACTGCGGCGACGCGCTCCGTGAGCATTTCGTAGGCCAGCGCCTCTTCAAAGGCCTCCTGTGACCACTGGTTCGCCTCCAGCCAGGCCTCGAAGCTACCCTCGCCGCCCGCCTCCTGGGCAACGCGCCGCAGCTCTTCCACCTGCTCGGCAACCATCTCCGGCGTCACCTCAATGCCATTCTCGGCAGCGGCCTGCTCGATGAGTGCCCGTTCGATGAGCAAATCGAGCACGCGCGCGCGCAGGGAAGCGGGGTCGTCGGTCGCCTGGTCGTCGGGCGGCAGCAGGCTCTCGCTCTGCCCGTAGCGGGCCAGAGCCTCTTCATAGGTCGCCAGGTATATCGGTTGCCCGTTTACGGTCGCCGCCATGGGCTCCTCAGGCGTGGGCGTCGGCGGAACGGGCGTGGGCGATGGCGGCGGGCCGGGCTGGGTGGCCCCCGCCTGGTCTGCCGGGCTGTCCGTATTGCCGGAATTGGCTGCCGGTTGTGTTACCGCGGCGGGAGCATCGTTACAGGCCACGGCGACGAGCAGTAGCACGAACAGGGCCAGACGAAAGAGATATTTACTCATAAGCGGCACATTTTCTGACCGTGAGCCAGGTTTCTGGCCGTTCAGCCAGACATAATGTGAATTAAGATTATAACGACAGCCCCTCCCTGCGCAATGTACGCTGGTACCGGGTGGCCCTACAGATAGATGAGCAGCGCCGCGGCGGCGAGTATGAAGATGGCAGCCAGGCAGCCCAGACGGAAGAGTGTAGCCGTCAGCTTGAACATAGCGCGCAGCACAAACAGGGCCACGAGCAGTACAACCGCCAGCGCCGCCAGGCCCAGCAGGTCGCCGGTCGAATAGGCATTAAGTAGCTCCATAATTGCTTCCTCCTGCGCCGTACCCCTGACGTCTAGGGACCGACGACAAGTTCCCCCTTCTTGATAACCGCCTGCACCGGATTCGTACCATAGCGGTAACCAAGGTGGCGATAATCGGATACGTCGAGGATCAGGATGTCGGCCTGCTTGCCTATTTCCAGGCTGCCGACCTGCTCGCCACGGCCGATGGCAAAGGCTGCATTCAGCGTCGCCGCCGCCAGCGCCTGGGCCTGGGTCAGCCCCATGTAGCGGCAGGCGAGGGCCATCATCATCGGCATCGACTCACACCAGGTCGTGCCCGGGTTCAGGTCGGTTGCCAGGGCCAGCGCGCCGCCGGCTTCCAGGATGGCCTTCGCCGGCGTGTAATCGTGGTGGGCGAGGCCAAACGGCGTGCCCGGCAGCGCCACGGCGATGGTTGCTCCGCGGCCCAGCGCCTGAATGTCCGCCTCCGGCGTATGCACCAGATGGTCGGCAGAGACGGCGCCCATCTCGACAGCCAGCGCCGTGCCGCCCAGCCCGGCGAACTCGTCGGCATGCACCTTCAGCCGGTAACCGAGCCGCTGTGCCGCTTCGAGAATGCGCCGCGTCTGCGCCAGGTCAAAGACGCCCTCTTCGCAAAAGACGTCGCAGAAGAGGACCGTGTCGTGGGCCCGCATCCATTCTGCCCCGGCCGGCAGCATCTCGCCGACGATGCGGTCCACGTAGCCATCTGTGTTGCCTGTATACTCGGCCGGGACGGCGTGCGCCGGCAGGAAGGTATAGGTCAGCTCGACGGGCTGTTGCTGTTGCAGGGCGTGCATGGCGTCAAGCTGTTTGATCTCGCTCTCTGTGTCCAACCCGTAGCCTGTCTTCATTTCGGCGCTGGTTGTGCCGTGGGCCAGCATGCGCTGCAGGCGCGGCAGATTGGCCGCGACAAGCTCGTCTACGCTGGCCTGGCGTGTGGCGCGCACGGTAGACATGATGCCCCCGCCGGCGGCCATGATCTCCATGTAAGAGGCGCCTCCCAGCCGCAGCTCGAACTCGTCGGCGCGGTCGCCCATCCAGGGCAGGTGCGTATGGGGATCGACGAAGCCGGGGATGACGCAACGCCCGGCTGCATCCAGCAGCATACCGGCGCTGTATTCAGCCCGCAGCTCGTCGCTGGGACCAACAGCGACGATCCGCCCGTCTCTGACTGCCACTGCGCCATTCTCGATGAGGCCCAGCCGGCCCAGGTCCGCGCCGCGCTGTGCTGCTCCGCCCCCGGGCACCACACAAAGCTGCCCGGCATTGTAGAGTAGTAGATCGACGTTCTCCATGTCTGCCTTTTTCCTTACCAGGTCTACGCCCCTCGACCCGCAGCATTCTCGCGCACGCGGCCGGCCAGCAGCACAACGGCCAGCCACATAACCAGCCCGGCGACGAGCATATTGCCGCCCATGCCGCTGCGCTGCCAGAGAAAGGGGCCGGCCAGCGCTCCCAGCATGCGGCCAAGGCTACCCGCAGCCAGCACGATGGAGAGTACCACAGTGCGCGCGCTGGGCACAACCTCGGTCATCAGCGGCACGCCGCCGACGACGGTGATTTCGAAGACGAGAAAGACGAAAAAGAGGGTGATCAGCGCCAGGGCCAGGCTGCGGCTGGTATAGGGAACCAGCAGATACGCCAGGCCGGTGAGCGCGCCGGTGGTGATGATGACGGGCCGCTTCCCAAAGCGGTCCACGGCAACGCCGGCAGCCAGCTCGCCGGCAATCTCCGCGCCGCCGAGAACCGCCGTAGCCAGCCCCAGGCTCGCAAGCCCTAACCCAAACTGCTCTTCCATCCAGCCGCCGTAGACGATGAAGAACAGCTCGTTGGCTGCCATGATCAGCAGCATGTAGAGCGCGGCAAACCAGATGACGCGGTGGCGGCGGAACACCCGGGGCAGCGCGGAAAGTGGGATCCGCGCCACGCCGCCGTCGCCTGCGGGCATCTGCTTCCAGATGAGCCAGGCCATCGGCAGCGATAGAAAGCCCAGCCAGACGAACGGCGCCGCCCAACCCTGTCTGGCAATCAGGAAGCCGGCCAGCGGCGCGCCGAGCAACATCGCGCCCGCCCAGGATGTTTCGCTGAGCGCCAGCGCCACGCCGCGCTGGCGGTAGGGCACGGTGTCGCCCAGGTAGGCTTGCAGCGCCGGATCGTAGACCACCTTGGTCACGCCAATGGCGATCAACGCTACCGCCAGAGCCCAGTAGGCGGGCCAGACAAGGAGCAGCAAGAGCGCCAGGCCGAAAACGAGCATGGAGCCGGCCAGGGAAGCACGCCGGCCGAAACGTTCCGCGAGAGGCGCAAGGATGGGGCTGAGGAAGCCGGCAAAGGCGCGCAGGGCGACAAGCTGGGTGACGGCCTGCAGCGGCACGCCGAGCCCGCGGGCAAACGCCGGTAGAAACGGGTAGGTCAGGCGCAAGGCGCTGCTCTGCAGGAGCCTGCCGAGGGTCAGAATCAGGAGCTGGCGGGTCAGGCCGGGAGCGGTACGGATGGTCATGGGGCATGAGTGTAGCGAAAAGCCGGGAAGACGCACTTCCGCCCATTCTGTCAGCCAGGGTGTAAGAAATCGATGTTAACATGGAGCGTATCGCAGCAAACGGGCGGGTCGTGGAGTCGATAGATTGAGTGATACAAGCTGGAAAGTTCTTTCCCGCCGGGCTGTAGTCAACCATCCGGAAGTTCAGGTCTTGATGGAGCACGTCCGGTTGCCGGATGGGCAGATCATCTGCAACTGGCCGATTGTCGATGCGCGGAACTACTGCAATATAGTCGTCTGCAACGAGGCCGGGGAGATCCTCGTTCGCGATGGCTACCGGCACGGCGCCAGGCGTTCCAGCTGGCAGATGGTGGCGGGTCACCTGGAGAATGCTGCAGACGATCCGTTCCACTTCAGCGAGCAGCTCCTCCGTACGGTAGGTTACACGAGCAGCGATTGGGAGTATCTGGGCGGTTTCGTCGTCGATGGCGACCAGCACGTCAGTGTCGCCCACTTCTTCCTGGCCTTGAGCGCAGAAGCCCTGCCCCGGGATGCCGCCGAGCGACCAGAGGAGGCAGGAGAGAACTGGCGTTGGGTCAGCCTCGCGGATTTACAGACAGCTCTGTTCGACGGGCGGATCAGCCTGCTCAACGACGCCGCCAACCTGCTGTTTGCCTTTCAGGCGCTGGAGCGGCGCAAGCGGCAGGGAGCCATCGACCGTCTGTTGAAGAGCCAGGAAAACCATTAACCGGCGGGTTGCCGTTCCGCCACTGTGCCCCCCGCCATCAGAATACCAAGCTGCTCGCGCGTCGCTTCCTCAGCCGGCAGCGTTGCTACGATCTGGCCGTGATAGATGACGGCGATACGATCGGACAGGCCCATAATCTCGTCCAGTTCCGCAGAGATGAGCAGCACGGCCACACCCCGGTCGCGTTCTTCGACGAGCCGCCGATGGATGAACTCGATGGAACCCACGTCCAGCCCGCGCGTGGGCTGGTTCGCCACCATGAGCCTCACCGGCCGGCTCAGCTCCCGCGCGACGATCACCTTCTGCTGGTTGCCGCCGGACAGCGTGCCGACCAGCGCCTGGGGGCCCGGCGTGCGCACGTCATACTGCTTGATCAGCTCTGCGGCGCGCTGTAAGATCGGCCCACTGCGCCTGCGGATCCCCTGCGCATAAGGCTCCTGGTAATAGGTGTTGAGAACCAGGTTATCGGCGACCGTATAGCTAAGCACCAGACCGTGCTTTTGCCGGTCCTCGGGAATGTGCGCCAGGCCATTCTCCACAAGGAAGCGGGGCTCCTGGAATGGGATCGGCACGCCGCCGAGGTAGACCGTGCCGCCCATCGCCGGCCGCAAGCCTGTGAGTACCTCGGCCAGCTCCGTCTGCCCGTTGCCCTGTACGCCGGCAATTCCGAGTATCTCGCCGGCGCAAACAGAGAAGGAAACGCCACGCACGGTCTCCACCAAGCGATCGTCGCGCGCGCGGAGGTCCTGAACGACGAGCACCTCGTCGCCCGGCGTGGCCGGTTCTTTATCGACCCGCAGCAACACCTCACGCCCGACCATCATTGCCGCCAGCTGGGGTTCGTCCACTTCCTCCGGCGTCGTCGTGCCCACCACGCGCCCGCGTCGCATAACCGTGATCCGGTCGGCGATGGCCAGCACCTCTTTCAGCTTGTGGGTAATGAAAATGATGGAAACACCGCGGTCGCTCAGCTCGCGCATAATCCGGAAGAGGTCGCTGGCCTCCTGCGGCGTCAGCACGGCAGTGGGCTCGTCGAGCACGAGAATCCGCGCATCACGATACAGCGCCTTAATAATCTCCACCCGCTGCTGCAGGCCAACCGGGAGGTCTTCGACAATCGCCCGGGGATCTACTTCCAGACCGTAATCGACGGAGAGCTGACGAATCTGCTGGTGGGCGGTGCGCATGTCCAGCGTCGGCCCATTGGTCGTCTCCGAACCGAGGACGATGTTCTCCGCCACGGTGAAGACCGGCACGAGCATAAAATGCTGGTGCACCATGCCGATGCCGCGGGCGATGGCGTCGTTCGGGTCTTTAATATCGGCACGCTCGCCGTCAATATAGATCTCCCCTTCGTCCTGACTGTAGAGACCATAGATGATGTTCATCAACGTGCTCTTGCCGGCCCCATTTTCGCCGAGCAGAGCATGTATTTCTCCCTTGCGCAGGGTGAAGTTGACCTTGTCGTTAGCCACCACGCCGGGGAATCGCTTGGTTACGTTCCTTACTTCAAGGGCAAGGGCCGGATCGCTCATCGTCTATTCCTTCTCGTACGGGATACCTTCAGCGGCCGGTGGGCGTGCATGGCCGACAAAGACGGCCAACACGATAATGGTGATCAGGTAGGGCAGCGTGCCCATGAACTGCGGCGGTATCTCCCCCAGGCCGAGGAACTGGAACTGGGTGTTGAGAGCGTAAGTCAGGCCCACCAGTAAGGCCGCGCCCCAGGAGCCCAGTGGTGTCCACTTCCCGAAGATCATCACCGCCAGCGCCAGGAAGCCCCGGCCGTTGGTCATGGCCCGCTCGAACGTCCCGACTGCTTCCAGCGAGAGGAAAGCGCCGGCCAGCCCCGCCATGCCGCCGCCAAACATGACGTTCACGTAGCGCATCAGGTAGACGTTGATGCCCACCGTGTCGGCGGCGCGGGGATGCTCGCCCACCGCCCTGGAACGCAGACCCCAGCGCGAATAGAAAAGCAGGTAGTGGGAAAAGCCAACCAGGAATAAGGTCAGATAGGTAATAGGCGGGTTGTTAAAGAGGACCGGGCCGATGAGCGGAATATCGGCCAGCGGGCCGAGTGGCAGAGGCTGCAGCTTGCCCTGCGTGGTCAGGCCCTGCTGGTAGAAGTAGCCGGTGATACCCAGGGCCAGGATGTTGATCACCGTGCCCCCGATAATCTGGTCCATTTTCAAGGTCACGGACATGAAGGCGAGGAGGAGCCCAAGCAGAACGCCCATGAGAATCCCGGCGCTGACCGCCAGAAAGAGGTTGCCGGTGAAGACGTTGACGAGAAAGCCAATGAAGGCGCCCAGGAGCATCTGCCCTTCAATGCCGATGTTGATGACGCCCGTACGCTCGCCCCACAGGCCACAGAGCGCTCCGAGAACCAGCGGCGTCGATTGGCGCAGCGTCGCGGAGAGCACAGCGTGGGTGATGCGCGGCTCCTGGCTATGAGCGACGGCGACGATAACGCCGATCACCAGTAGCAGGCCGACCATCAGCCGGTGGCGGTAAAAGAAATTGTCCTGAGCAGTCGTGGGCAACGTTGCTTCCATGTGCACCTCCTACGCCTGCTGGCCCCAGCCGGTGCTCAGCATAATCTCCTCGCCCTCGACCACGCGCTCGCCGCGCCGGCGCACGAGCCAGCGACGGATAAGGTCGGCGGCGATGAAGAAGAGGATAATAGCCAGCACCATGTCGATGATGTCAGGCCGGACACCCACGCTGAACTGCATCTGCGGCGCGCCGGCTCGCATGGCGCCCACAAGCAGAGCCGAAAAGATGACGCCAACCGGGTGAGTCTTGCCCAACAGGGCCACGGTAATGCCGTCGAACCCCAGGCCGACGTTGAAGCCGGGCTGGTAGCGGCCGAAAATGCCCAGCGTTTCGACAGCGCCGCCGATCCCGGCCAGGGCGCCGCTGAGCGCCATGGTGACAATGACGATCGCCGTCACGCGGATACCCGCGTACTGCGCGGCGTGCGGGCTGCGGCCCACCGTGGAGATCTCGAAGCCAATCGTCGTGCGCGCCAGCAGCCACCAGACGAACAGACCGGCCAGCAGGGCCAGGACAAAGCCCAGCGGGATGCCCGGCGCGTCGCCAAGGACCGGAATGCGGGCGGAGTCTTCGATCAGTGGGGTGCGGGCGACGATATTGCCCGGCGTCGTGTCCCGGAACGGGCCTGTCGCCAGGTAGTCGGTGAGGTTGATGGCGATGTAGTTGAGCATGATCGTCGTGATCACTTCGTGGGCGCCGCGAAAGCGCTTCAGGGCCCCGGGAATAGCGCCATAGAGAGCACCGGCCAGCGCGCCCGCAAGCACAGACAGGGGCACGTGGATGATGGCCGGCAGTCCCGTCACAATGTAGCCGACGATGCCGGCGGTGGCGGCGCCGAAAAGCAGCTGGCCCTGGGCGCCAATGTTAAACAGCCCGCCCTTAAAGGCAAAGGCCACGGCCAGACCGCTGAAGATGAGCGGCGTTGCCTTCTCCATCGTGCGCTGTATGGCAGCCTGCGTGCCGAACGCGCCGTGAAACAGGGCCCTATAAGCCTCCAGCGGCGAGCCCTCGTCAATCATGATGACGAGCGCGCCGATGAGAAGGGCTATCAAGATGGACAGAAGAGGCAGACTGATTGCGGCGACGAAGCGCCGCAGCGGTGCGATCCAGGACCCGCTTCCCAAACTCATAGCTAATCCTGATAGGTGCTCACATCTCCCCAGGCACGATGATGGTATTGGGGCAGAAATGAAGCAGATTAATAAAAAGTGCGACGTACCCGGGGGTACGTCGCACATTATATCAAAGTGCCGGAATTTACCCTAACGGCTGTTACGGGGTGTAGCCAGTCGTAATCTCGCCGGATTCCAGGCCGGCACGGACTTCCTCAATTCTTGCCTTCACTTCGTCGGGGATCTGGTCCTCGAAGTCGTGGAATGGCGCCAGAGCAGCTTCGCCGATATAGTTGCCGCCGGGGAAGTTACCCTCGTAGGCCGCCCAGATCAGGTCGGCTACGCCAGGGGTGATGAGCTTCATGGCGCTGGAGATGAGGCAGGGATGCGCCTCGGGGACAGTCTCCCACTGGTCGCTGTCCACGCCGATGCAGTACGCGCCTTCGTGGCTGGCAACCTCGATAAGCGCGCCGTTGCCCGTCTTGCCACCCGCGCCGAAGACGACGTCAGCGCCCTGATCGAGCGCCTGAGCGGCGGTGGAGGCGCCCCACTCCGGATCGGTGAAGGCTACGTCCAGGCCACCCGGATGGTAGGTCGAGATGATGTTGATGTCCGGGTTGACGTACCGCGCGCCAGCTTCGTACCCTTCCTTGAAGGCGACTACCGGCGGGACCAGGTCGGTGCCAAGTACGGCGGCGATGGTGCCTGTCTGGCTCATTTCAGCTGCGAGCACGCCGGCCAGGAAGCCGGAGACGTCCTCGGGGAAGATGAGCCCGGTGACGTTCGGAATGGCCTCGGCGTAGAACTGGTCAACGCCGATGAACATGACGTCGGGATACTGTTCCGCGGCGATGGCCGTCGCCTCGCCCAGCGCGAAGCCAACGGTGACGATGACGTCGTAGCCGTTTTCCGCGAACAGGCCGATGTTATTGGCATAGTCCGCGGCGTCCTGCGTCTCGATGAAGTCGGTCGTCGCGCCCAGCTCGTCGGCGGCCTGCTGCACGCCTTCCCAGGCCGACTGGTTGAACGACTTGTCGTCGATCTCGCCAACGTCGGTGACCAGGCCCACACAGAAGGCCTCTTCACTGGCACAATCACCCTCGGCAGCCGGTTCTTCGGCAGGCTCTTCAACCGGTTCCTCGACCGGTTCTTCCACAGGCTCTTCAACCGGTTCTTCCACAGGCTCTTCATTCGTCACATTGCCCGTGTCGGCCGGCTCTACTGGAGGCTCCTCATTGCCGCCACAGGCAACCAGCACCAGGGCGAACAACAACAAAAAGGTCAACAAAACAGACAGGTTACGCCTACGCATGGGTTATTCTCCTCCTAATTGTCGTGAAACCTCGAAATGTTAAGGGCAGGTTTGCTCCAGGGAAACAGGAAGAAGACAAATGGCGTGTGGAACCGGCGCTGTGTTTAGCCATTGCCCTTCCATAGCTTGCTCTCCCGTAAGACGACCATCCTCTTTCCCCTGGTGTCGTCACCACCGGCAAGCTGCCGCCGGTGACAGACTGCCTGCATCTCGAAGTCTCAGAACATGAGACCATTGACTCCGGGAATAGTCCCTATGACTACCCGGACCGGCTACTATGCATTATAGCCAGACATCTGGCGACTGCAAGTGTCAGGGTAGCTAGCCAGGCATGCCGGCTGCGGTCGCGGGGAGCCCCTCTGCGTCGGGCAAGGGATGGCGGGAATGGCGGCGGATAAAGTCGAGAATGAGCGACCAGACCTGCGCGTGAACCGGCTCGAACGGGCGCATCAGCTCGTGACCGGCCTGGGGGAAGAGGTGGAACGTCTTGTCTTTGCTGGCGATACGCTCGTAGACGGCGCGCGCCGCGCCGGGGCGCACGGCGATGTCTCTCTCGCCCTGCAGAATAATGGCGGGCACGCTAAGCCGGGGCCAGAGACGCCGGCCGAAAGCAGCCATCTTGCGCATTTCCTCGATGGCCCCGCTCGGGATGCGTGTCGCCTCTGGCAGCCAGGCGAGGACTTCCGGATCGTCCAGATCGAGGTCCGGATACAGGTCAAGCACGCGCTCCCTGGCCAGCCGGCGCAGTGGCCTGAGCCGCCAGGGGTAGAACCAGGGCATGACGTAGCGCAACGGGCGTATGAGGTGGAGCGCCCGGTTGGGCACTTTGTAGAGGGGAGCCAGCATCGCCATACCACGGATGTCAGCATGGTGGCAGGCAAGGTGGGCGCCGAGCACGGTTCCCATCGAGTGGGCGACAATGAAGATCTCGTCGGCGTACTGGCGGAGAATCTCCAGACCTTCCTCCGCTTCGTCCAGCCACTGCTGGCGCTTCAGCCCGTACATCTTGTCCGGTAGCTCGCCGTGGCCGGGCAGCAGCGGGCAATGGGCGGCGATGCCGTGCCGGGACAGGTGCTCGGCCAGGGGCCGCGAGCTCGTCGGGCTGCCCAGAAATCCGTGCAGCATCAGGGCGCCCACCGGGCCGCCGGGCAGCGTATAGGCCCGGCGATCTTCAGATACAGGATAGTCGGGTTGAAAGGGCATGGCTCTTCTGGATGTCCGTAAAGGTCACGGAGAGAAGTATAGTCAAGCCGATGTATGCTGACAAAACGGCACGGTCAGAGTGGAACATCTGTGTTAGAATACGCCCTATGGCTATCCAGGTACTACCCGAGCAACTGGCCTCGCAAATCGCCGCCGGCGAGGTTGTGGAACGCCCCGCGTCGGTCGTCAAAGAGCTGATTGAGAACGCGCTGGACGCCGGCGCGCGGACAGTCCACGTCGAAGTGCGTGGTGGGGGCAGCGAGCTGGTGCAGGTAGCCGACGATGGGGCCGGAATACCGGCTGAGGACGTTTCCATCGCCTTCCAGCGTCACGCCACCTCCAAGCTGCACAGTGCTGAGGATCTGGAGGCGATCAGCACGCTGGGTTTTCGCGGGGAAGCGCTGGCGGCGATAGCCGCCGTCAGCCGGCTAACCGTCGTCACGCGCGCCGTGGGTGCCGCAGCCGGCACGCGGCTCGTTCTGGAAGGCGGGCGCGAGGCCAGCCGCGATCTCGTAGGCGCGCCCCAGGGCACGGTGATTGCCGTGGAAAATCTCTTTTACAACGTACCCGCCCGGCGTAAGTTTCTCAAGTCGACAACCACGGAAAAGCGGCTGATCGACGAGTTTGTGACCCGCTACGCGCTCGCTTACCCCGGCGCCCGCTTTCGCCTGAGCCACGACGGGCGGGTGACATTCCAGAGCCAGGGCAGCGGCGACCTGGCAGACGTGCTTGTCGGCGTCTATGGAGCCGAGATCGCCGGCGAGCTGCTGGCGCT
The DNA here is from genome assembly GCA_012515125.1 of Chloroflexota bacterium. GTDB lineage: Bacteria > Chloroflexota > Anaerolineae > Promineifilales > Promineifilaceae > JAAYYY01. Next base: position 20,315 of record JAAYYY010000251.1, on the reverse strand, counting down.
GGAGAGTGCGTCCGGGCGAGGCAGCACCGTATCTGTATCCGGCTACGTCGGGCCACCGGGCCTCCACTGGGCCAATCGCAACCAGATCACCATCTTCGTCAACGGCCGCTGGATCAGGGATAACCGGCTGACATATGCCATCGTTCAGGCCTACCACACCCTGCTGCCGACGGGCCGCTACCCGGTTGCCGTCGTCTTCGTCAGGCTGCCCTACGAGCAGGTGGACGTCAACGTCCATCCGGCCAAGACAGAGGTGCGCTTCCGCGATGCCGATGCCGTTTTTGGCGCCGTCCAGCGCGCGGTGCGCGAGAGCCTGATTAGCGGCGGCGCGCCCCGGCCGGTCTCCCTTTCCCAGAGTCAGATTGGCGGCGACTGGCGGCTACCCGGCGGCTGGGACCGGAACGAGCGGCCGCAGTTCAGCCGGCACGAGACGGATGCCCAGGGCAGCTTCACCCTCGACTGGCGACCGCCGCCCGAAGGCGGGGCACAGTACGGCGGCGACCGGCCGGAGCCGGCACTGATGGGCGGCGAGAAGCTGCCGATCATGCGCGTCGTCGGCCAGGTCGGCGCCTCTTACATCATCACCGAAGGGCCGGACGGCATCTTTCTCATCGACCAGCACGCCGCGCACGAGCGTATCCTGTACGAGCAGTTTATGGCAGCGCGCGCTGCGCAGCGCATCGCCAGCCAGGGGCTCGTCGCCAGCGCGACGGTGCAGCTACCACCGGATCAGGCCACACTGCTCCAGGATCGGCTGGGGCTGCTGGAAGAGCTGGGCTTTCAGGTGGAGCCATTCGGCCCTAACACCTTCGTCGTGCGAGCCATCCCCGCGCTGCTGTCGCGGCTCGATCCGGCGAAGGCGCTGGCTGCGGTAGTGGAGGATCTGGAGAACGAGAAGGAGCCACTGGCCGATAAGCTGGAGGCGCGCATCATCCTGCGCGTCTGCAAGAGCGCGGCGGTAAAGGCCGGACAGGCCCTATCGCTGGCGGAGATGGAGGCGATGATCGCCCAGCTCGAGGCGTGCCAGAACCCGCAGACCTGCCCCCACGGTCGCCCCACGCTTATCCATCTTTCGGCATCGCAGCTCGCCCGCCAGTTCGGCCGGGCGTAAAGCCAGGCGCACCACGGCTGGAATAAAGAAAGGGGCACGGTACTAGCCGCGCCCCTGCACGAACAGCCTAATAAAGGAACATCGGCTTGCCAAGCACGTGGCGTACCTTGGGGCGGTACTCCTTCACGTCGTACAGCTCGTCCACGTCCACACGCTTCACCCCACTCGTCACTGTGCTCATGGGAATGTGCGTGTAGTTGCCGTCACGCAGGGCGACCATACGCCCGCTCGCACCGCTGAGAATCAGGTCCATCGCCATGTTGGCGAAGTTGACGGCGACCATCAGGTCGAGCGCGTCCGGCGCGCCAGAGCGCATCAGATAGCCAAGGCGCTGGATGATCATGTTCTCGCCGGTGATCTTCTTCAGCGCTTCGCCGGTGATCTCGCCGATGCCGCCCAGCTTGCGATGGCCGTAGGCATCGGTCTCGCCATACTCCACCACCTTGCCGCCGATCATGTGCGCCCCTTCGCTGATGGTGACCATAGCGTAGTTGCTCGGGTTGCTGCGCTTATCTTTCATGACTAGCTCGCCGAGCTTCTCCGGATCAAAGGGCACCTCGGAGATGATGGCCCGGTCTACGCCCGCCAGATAGCTGCTGATCAGGCTCGTCTCGCCGCTGTTCCGGCCGAACAGCTCCACGACGGCGATGCGCTCGTGGCTGCCGGTGCTGGTCCGTAGCTGGTGGATGAAGTTGACGCTGCGGGTCACCGCCGTGCTGAAGCCGACGCAATAGTCAGTGCCGTAAACGTCATTGTCCATTGTCTTGGGAATGGCCACGACCGGAAAGCCTTCGCTGTGCAGCCGCTCGCCATAGCTGAGTGTGTCGTCGCCGCCGATGGGGATCAGGGTGTTGATGCCCAGGTATTCGAGATTCGCCAGCACGTGCGGCGTGAAATCGCGCAGGCGGCTGTCGGCCTCTTCCGCCTCTGGATGCTCCGGATCTTTGAGGAAATCAGGCACCTCGCTGGCGCGAACGCGCGACGGGTTCGTGCGGCTGGTGTGTAAGAAGGTGCCGCCGGTGCGGTCGATGGTCCGCACGATCTGATTGTTGAGCGGCATTATGTTCCGCTGGTAGCTGTCGGGATCGTCGCGGTTGAACTCGAGCAGGCCGCCCCAGCCACGGCGGATGCCGACGACTTCGTGATTCTCCTCTGCCGCCCGATTGACGACGGCTTTGATAGTCGGGTTCAAACCCGGCACGTCACCACCGCCGGTGAGAATTCCGATTCTCATCTTAACATAACTCCTTTTGCAACGTTGCTTGCTTGATTACGCGCCCGCTGGCAGCCCGTGGGAGATAGCGCGATTTGGGTTCTGTACATTGCCCGCCGATCATAGCCCGGAGTCGTTGAAAACTCAACTTCTAATCAGCGGCGTTCACCTGAACGTGACCGGCCACGAAGCTGTCATGCGGCTGCCGTTCGCCTGCCACGCTGAGCGGCAGGCGACTGCTATCAACCGGATCGTACATGCCCAGCAGGATTGGATAGGATCCGGGCGCGAGGCCGGCCGGGATGCGCACCGTATACTGGTCCTTGATCACCTCGCCCGCAGCCCACAGATCGGTCGGATAGTGGCCGTCCAGCGGCGGGCTATCGCCGCTGGCTAACGGCTCCTCTCCGGGCCGGCCCAGGTGGATAAAGGTCGTCAGCGCGCGCCCTGGCGGCGCCGACACGATCCAGGTGACGCCGATCTGCACGTCTGTTCCGGCCGTGGCGGTCTGCGGCGTGATGGTCACGTCGGCAAGGGCGATACCCGGCTCCAGTTCCGCCACCGGCGGCCCGGTTTCGGGCCAGCTTTCGGGAATGACCTTCACCCGGCCAAGCAGCGCGCGTTCCGGCTCGCCGGCAAGCCCGGCGAAAATACGCACGGCCGTGGGAGCCAGCATCTCCTCGTCCAGGCGCACGCCAATGGGGTCGGCGATGAGGCGGCCTTCGGGCCAGAGCGGAGCCGGGTAGAGTCCCGCGCCGTGGTAGCTCTGCAGCTTGCCCACCGTCTCCGCGGCCGGCTCACGGCCAAACAGCTCGACGACCTGCTCCGGCGCTTCGTCCAGCTCGCCCTGCCGCAGCCAGTAGAGCGTCAGCCACACCGGCTCGCCCGGCCGGACCGCCTCTGCCGGCAAATCAGCCGCCACGAGCGTCAGTCCCGGCGCGAGCTGGCGGTTGAACTCCGCAGCGCCCGGCGGCAGCTCCTGCAAGGTGATGGCCTGCGGCACGCTATACGCCAGGGGGATGGTGAGCAGCCCGCAGACGAGCGCCGTCGCCAGCGCCAGAGTGGGCGCCAGCCGGCGCAGGAACGGGCGGTCCAGCCCATAGGCCAGCCCCGCGGCAAGCGGCACGAGCGCCGGAAAGAGTAGCCGGCCCTGCGCAGCCGGCGTGCGCAGCATGAAGCTCAGCAGCGCCGCGTAGACGAGCCCGACCCAGCCGCCCAGCAGGGCGACCAGCAGCCAGCGCGGGCGCCTGTCTGGGCCGCCTGACCAGAGCCGCCACGCCGCGCCGCTCACCCCGGCGAGCACGAGCCCATTCCACACCCAGTAGACCCACGACGGCGCGCGCAGGTTGAACCAGCCAAATACGCCAAAGAGGGACAGCCACAACCCCTGGCTCTCGTCGAGGACGCGGGCCAGCGTGTTCTCCTCGTGCCCGCCGAAGATGCGCACGAACTGGTTGGTCGCCGTTGGGTCGCCGTAGAGCTGCCAGTTCCGCCACAGCAGCCAGCCGCCGAGAAGCAGGCCGGGCAGCACGACCCCGGCGGCGGCTCCCAGAGCGGGGGCCCACCTCCTCCGGCGGCGCCAGACGGCCAGCGCGACGGCTGCCGCGGCGTAAGCCAGCAGGATCAGCCCGGCCATCTTGCTCAGGAGCGCCAGCCCCGCCGTCAGCCCGAGCAGCAGAAGGGCGCGCCGCCCGCCGCCTTGGAGCCAGAAACGCAGGAGCTGGTAGAGCGCGGCGCTGGCGAGCAGGATGATCAGCGGATCGTTGCTGACGGCGCCGTGCAGGAAGAGGTATTGCGGCAGAAAAGCCACGAGCGCGACGGCCAGCAGCGCCCGGCCGGGCCGCTCAGGCCACAGCAGCCGGGCGCTGCCATAGAGAAAGAGCAGCGTGCCCGCCCCAAGCAGGGCCGAGAAGAGGCGCAGCAGATGGGCCGCCAGCGCGTAGCCCTGCCACGGCCACGCTTCCCACGGGCCATGCACGTAAGCATTGCGGTTCGCCAGAACGCTGGCGTCGCCGGGGACGAAGAGCGGGTTCGGCCAGACGCTCTCGCGCGCCTCCTCCGTCTCGACCGGGGCAATAATCAGCGCGCCGAGCAGGTAGTAGAGCGGCGGCTGGGCCGCTTCCTGCCCCAGCCACGGCTCCGTCTCCGGCGTGACGGCCGGCAGCCGCCAGGTGTCGGCGATGTACTGGGCTGTGAAATAATGCTCGGGCTCGTCGGGCGCTTCAAAGAGCGGGTTGGCTGCGCCGTAGAGTACAGCCAGCGCCAGATACAGGAGCAGCAGCACGGCGAGCCGGCGGTCAGCCATCGGGCGGCCCTACGATCAGCGTGGTCAGGTGCACCCGGTTATCGGGCTGTGGCTCGCCGTCGCGAGTGGCTGGCAGGCGAACCAGGCTGTCGGCGCCGTAGAGCCCGATCCACAGATCGTACGTGCCCGGTTCGGCGGGCAGCTGCAATGCGCGCTCGTCCACGATCACTTCGCCTGCCCGCCAGCTTGTCGTCAGTCGGAAGCCGCCCGTCGGCGGGCCATCGGCCTGGCCGACGATGTTGCCCTCGCCGTCCTCAAGATGGACCAGAACGTCGTAGACCGTATCGACGTCGGCCACGGCCCGCCAGAGCAGCGTCAATTGTACGATTGCACTCGCCTCAAGCGCAGTATCGGACAGCTCATAGCCGTGCAGCTCGATCAGGGCCGGATCGCCAAAATCGGCGCGCAGCGTCTGGCCAATAGGCGGCAGCTCCGTCTCCATCGGCCAGGCGGCAACAGCCACCTCGCCCAGCTCCAGGCTGCGCCCGCGCCAGAACGGGCTGGCCCATGGCGACTCGCCTGTCTGCGGATCTACCAGCGAGAGGCGCAGGCGGTAATCTCCCGGCTCCGCGCTCGCCGGCACCCCCACGTCCACCCAGCCGCCGACCAGCGTCCCGGCCTGCCAGCGGGTGGGCGGGTAGTCGGCGCGCGAGAGGGGATTGATGTGCTCGGCGACGGCGGAGCCGTTGCCGTCAACCAGCTCCAGGCGGGCCTGATAGTCGGCCGGCAGGGGTTGCTTCGCACACCAGAGCAATCTGGCTCCGACGGCATGGCCCGGCAGGTACTCGGCTGCGGCAATCTCGGCGCTCAGGAGCCGCAGGCCGCCGCGAAAACCGGCGGTAGCGCCGGGCAGACCAGGCTCGGTCGGCGCGGCGGAACAGGGCGCCGCCTGTACGCTTACCTCGCCCAGCGCAAGATCGCTCTCGCCCGATGCCAGGGGCACGACACGCCTGCTCTCCGACTCGATCAGGCGGAGGGCGAGCTCGTAGGCGCCGGGGGGCAGGCCCACGGGAACGTCGAGCGGCAGCGGGAGAGCGGCCGTCTCGCCCTCCGGCCATGCCGCAGGCGGGAAGTCGGCGCCGCCGGGTGGTCCGGCAATCTGCGCCCAGACGCGCCCCCCTGGTTCGCGAAACTCAAACATCAACGAGTATTGCAATGGCTCAGCGCCGTCCTCCTCCAGATATAGGATAGGCCACCATTCCTTATCCGCCTCCAGCACGTCCGATAGTTGGAGACCGTGGAGGCGCAGCACGCCGGGCCAGTGCGCGTCGAGGGCCATGGCGCCGGCCGGCAGGCGCTCCACCACCGGCTCGGGCAGATACGCACGGAGGTGAACGGGCAGCCAGAGCCAGGGAAACTCGCGCCCGAGCAGGCTCACCCACCGCCTGTTGGCCGAGTCAATCAGCGTCGTGCGGTCGAACCCGGTGCGTGGCGTAGGCTGGACGAGGAACCAGACGATTCGGGCCTGCTCGCCGGCTGCCGCCAGCCGGCTCTCGGCAACAGCCGTATCGTGCACGCCATATTCGGGAATGGCGACGACGGGCGCCGCGCCGTCATAGTAATAGTCGAAGGTGAACCGAATCAGCGCGTCGTGCAGGACGACGATGTCTTCGGCCGTAGCAACCTCGCTGAGGTAGTTCGCCGCGCCGCGCACGTCATCGCGGACAAGCTCGGGCCCGTGAAACTGGTTCCAGAGCCCGGCAAGCTGGATGGCGAGCAGGAAGCCGCCAAGCCCCCAGGCCGGCGCACGAAGCCAGTGCCGCAAGCCGGCAAGTCCCCAGGCCACCAGCAGCAGAAATGGCGGCAGGCCGATGAGCAGATGGCGGGCGCCGTTGTATAGTGGGTTAACCAGCGAGACGAGGAGAAGCAGGCCCAGTGGCACGATCTGGTATCCGGCGAGCAGCCAGAAGGCGGCCCGGCGGCGCCAGGCGACCACCAGACCAAGGCCTGCCAGCAAGACGCCCGGCAGCCAGAGCCACCACGGGTGTTCCTGTGTCGCGCTGATGCCGCCGGCGAACGCGCTGGCAGCGTGGCGCATAACAGTGCTCGCCGCCACCGGGTAGAAGTCAATCTGCTGCCCGGCACGGAAACGGCTCCAGGCCAGGGGCACGATTGGAGCCGCGAGGAGGATAGCCAGGGCAACCGGCAGCCAGAATGCGCGACGCCGCAACAGGCTGCGCCCGCGAGGCGTCGCCAGGGCAAAAAGGCCCAGGCTTGCCAGGCCAAAGGCAGAGAGAAAGAAGCCAAAGAAGTGAGTATAGATGCCAACCAGCGCGCCGGCCAGCCAGAGGACCAGCCAGCGGCGCTGCCGGCCGGCCAGCAGAAAGCGAAAGAGGCCGTAGATGCTGAACAGGTTAAGGGTCAGCAACAGGCCGTAGTTGCGCATCAACTGCGCCTCCCAGACGTGGAAGGGCGAAATGGTCAGCAACAGGGCAGCCACGAGGCCCACCGCTGCGCCGCCCAGCAGACGGCCCAGCAGGTAGATCAGCGGGATGGCGACCATCGCCAGGAGGATGCCCAGATAGCGCAACAGGAAGACCGACTCTCCCACGAGCTGGCGCCAGCCATGAAGGAGCAGGAAGTAGAAGGGCGGGTTGGTGTCCGTCGTGGGGATGCCGTCGACGACGATCTGGTTGGCGAAGATGTCGCTCAGCGGCAACCGGGCGCGGTAGAGGGAGAGCCCTTCGTCGCTCCACATCGACTGGCCGTCGAGGTCATAGAGACGCAGCGCGAAGGCCAGCATCAGCAGAAGCAGGAGCGGCAGGTGCCGTCTCATGGCGCCACCTCGACAGGACCCAGCTCATACTCGGGCCCGAAGCGCTCGCCGCTCGCCAGATCGTAGAAGCCGGTGGCGAGCACGTAGGCACCGGGCGGCACGCCAGCATCCAGCGGAAAGGTGCGCTCGTCGCGGATGACCTCATCCTGCGACCAGTAGGAAGTCGGGTACCAGCCCTCGACCGGCGGGCCATCAGCCTGATCGACCGTTTCGCCAGTCTCGGCGTCGCGTAGATGCACGTAAAGCTGGTAGTCGGCGCTGACCGGCTCGGCCACACCCCAAATCAGGGCAAATGAGATCGTCTGCCCCGCGCGCCAGATCGGGGGAAGCTCGGAATCCAGCAGCCGTAGCGCCGGCCCCTCGCCGGAAAGGGCCGTGCGCGGCGCCGTCGTCGCCTGCACGGGCAGCGTATCGACGAGCACGACCTCCAGCGGGGCGCCATCCGGACGGACGGCCCGCAGCCGCTCTCCGGCGGCGTCGTCTCGCATGGCTACTTCGACCCGATAGAGCAACGAGCGCGGCAGATCCTCTTCGATATACAGGTCCAGCCGGTCGCAAAAGGTGTGGCCCGGCTTCCATGCCGCGGTCGGGTAGCGACCCAGCCCGGGATAGGTCTGCCGGCGGCCCACGACCTGATCCTCGGGCCCGATCAGATGGAGCAGGACGGTATAGTTGCGCTCTGGCGCGCCGAGCGTGCGCCAGCACATCTCGAACGGCGCGTAGCTGCCCGCCACGGCGCTACCGGCCAACGGCGCGGCCCGCAGCAGCGCGGCAACGGCTTCTCCTCCTTCCGTAACGAAATGGGCTGCGGGCTCGTCCGGCAGGGCTTCCAGCGCTTCCCCGGAGAGCGGCTGCGGTGGGGAAAAAGCCGGTCGCAGGGTAAAGGGCACGAGCAAGACCGTCAGGATAGCCATAAAGCCCAGCGGCAGAAGCGGCAGGCGGGGATGGAGAGCATGCCAGCCGGCGGTGAGGCCGAGCGCCACAGCGCCCAGCGCCGGGTAGAGCAACCGGCCGAAGGGCGCCTGCACGCGCCGCATCCATAGCTCCAGAAAGACGGCCGTGGCCAGCAAGGCGACTGCCAGCAAAAGCCAGAGCGCGGCTCTGTGCGTGACCGACTGCTCGTCTCGCCGCCAGCGCCACAGCCGGAGTCCCAAGCCCGCCAGAGCAAGAAGGGTGAAGAGGCCCAGAATCAGATAGACCCAGCCGGGAGGCCGGACGGTGCCCCAGCCGAAGGCAGCCCAGAAGGTGCGGAAGACCTCCTTCCAGCGCACGACGAGGGGATCGACGCGCCCGCCGCTGCTCACCGACCAGGAGGCGAAGTCGTGCGCCTCCAGGCCCAGCGGCGCGCCATAAAGCAGCCAGCCGCGCACGAACCACCAGCCGGCGACCAGCGCCGCGCTGCCCGCCAGCAGCAGCGCCGACAGCCACAACTGGCGGGATAAACGCCGCTCCCGCCAGATCAGCCAGCCGAAACCGAGCGCGATGGGTAGGGCCAGGATGCCGGCGCTCACTTTGGAGAGCAGGGCCAGGCCAAAGGCCACGCCGGTGAGAACAGCCGTGCCGTAGGAAGGTCCGCGGCGCATCAGGCGGGCCAATCCCCAGAAGGTCAGGGCGCTGAACGCCGTCGCCGCCATGTCGTTTGAGGCGACGCTGCTCATGAACACGACCTGGGGGGTCAGGGCGACGAGCGCCGCAGCGTAGGCCCGGATAGGCGACGGCCACGGATAAAGCTCTCCGGCCATGCCCCAGACGGCCGCGACGAGCAGCGCGCCAGAGGCCAGGGAGAGCAGGCGTGCGAGATAGAGAGCCAGCCACCCACCACGCAGGGGCCGCGCGTCGCCGGGATAATGCAGCGCCCGGTTGTCGTTGTCGAAGGGAAAGTGCGGCCCTTTGGTGAAGGCATAGGGATTGATACGATAAGGCGCGGGCGGGTCGTCGAGGTCAATCAGGCGCGCCGGCAGCGAAGCGAGCAGATAGTAGAAGGGCGGCTGTCCGGCCTCCTGCCTGACCGGTGTCTCCCAGGCTGCTGCTCCCTGCGGCGGGAAGCTGCCCTGCTCCACAAGCCAGGTGACGTAGGCGAAGTGTTCGCCTTCATCTGGCCCTTCGAATGGCGGGACCTGCCAGATATAGACGAGACCCAGCAACAAAAACACCGCCAGGATAGCCGGCAGTGTCCAACGTGGCGGTCCACTTCTAGCTAATGGCATGGGCGATCACAATCAGGGCAGCCATCCCTGCTACTCTTCCAGCCGCCAATTGTAGTAGTCCCCCTGCCCGACGCAACCGGGATGAGGGCCGGCTCAGCGCCGGCGAAGCCTGGTCGCTGCCAGTTGGACAAATGTACTCGTGTACGCTAACATTGTCCCGCTGCCAGTAACGGTTGCAGCCATGTTGCCTGCTTCGTGACCGGTGGCCGATCGAAGATAGCAATTGTTCCCCATTATTGCTCATTGTGTAAAGGATTTCTCGCCTTGGACGAAACAACCGAATTGTTAAAAAGAGTCACCGAAGCGCACGGGGTGCCCGGCTATGAAACGGAAGTGCGCGCGGTCCTCCGGGAGCTTATGGAACCGTTGGGCGAACTCAGCCAGGACAAGCTCGGCAGCCTCATCTGCCGGCAGCCTGGAGAGGGTCCAAAGGTGATGCTCGCCGGGCACATGGACGAGATCGGATTCCTGGTCCATCACATCACCGACGACGGTTTTATCAAGTTTATCCAGCTCGGCGGCTGGTGGGACCAGGTTTTGCTGGGCCACCGGGTGATCATTAAGACGCAGCAGGGCGACGTGACCGGCGTCATTGGCGCCAAGCCCCCGCATCTGCTCGCCGCCGACGAACGGGACAAGGTCGTCAAAAAGAAGGATATGTTCATCGACATCGGCGCGACGAGTAAGGACGAGGTCGAAGCAGCCGGTGTCCGCTTGGGTGATCCCGTGGTGCCCGATAGCGAGTTTGTCGTCCTGGCTAACGGGAAGACCTATCTCTCCAAAGCGTTTGACGATCGCGTCGGCTGCGCTCTCGTCGTCGACGTGCTGCGCCACTTCAACGGGAATGGCAACAGCCACCCGAACGATCTCTATGGCGTCGCCACCGTCATGGAAGAGGTCGGTATTCGCGGCGCCACCACCAGCGCGCGAGCGGTCGATCCTGACGTAGCGATTATTCTGGAGTCGGACATTGCCGGCGACGTGCCGGGGATCAAGGACGAAGAAAGCAGCATCAAGATGGGCGCGGGCCCGACGATGTTGATTTACGACGCGCGCATGATCCCGAATCTGGCACTGCGCGATCTGGTCATCGACACCGCCAGAGAGCTGGAGATCCCGCTGCAGTTCTCCGCCATCCAGGGCGGCGCGACCGACGGCGGGGCGATCCACCTGCACGGCACCGGCGTGCCGACCGTCGTCATCGGCGTCGCGGCGCGGCATATCCATAGCCATGGCGCTATCCTGCACCGCGACGATTACGACCGCGCTGTGCGGCTGATCGCGGCGCTGGTCGAAAAACTAGATCCGGAGACCGTAGCCCGGCTGACACGTTAATGAAATGGCATCGCCGCCCGGCAAGGGCCGGCATTGCTCCATCGTCTGATAGCTTCTTTAGGAGGATTGTGCATGGCGACCCTCGCCCCTGATTTTAGCGAAATCACCGAGTTGTTACTGAAAAAGGTTGAAGAGTTCCAGCCGACCGTCGAGACGCAGAGCGTCGGCACTGTCACCGCCGTCTATGACGGCATTGCCCTGGCCGACGGCCTCGCCAACGTCACGGCCAACGAGCTGGTGCAGTTCCAGAATGGCGTGATCGGCCTCGCCCTGAATCTGGAGCCGGACAGTGTCGGTATTGTCGTCATGGGCGACTATACGGGCATTGAAGTGGGCGACGAAGTGCGTACCACGGGCCAGATCGCCTCGGTGCCAGTTGGCGATGCGCTCATCGGCCGTGTCGTAAACCCGCTCGGCCAGCCACTGGACGGCAAGGGCCCGGTGGCGACGACCAGGCGCCGCCCGGTCGAGCGGATTGCCCCCGGCGTGATCGAGCGTCGCGGCGTAGATACACCCGTGCAGACGGGCATCATGGCTATCGACGCCATGTTCCCCATCGGCCGTGGGCAGCGCGAGCTGATCATCGGCGACCGCCAGACCGGTAAGACCGCTATCTGCCTGGACACGATCATCAACCAGAAAGGCCAGGACATGCTCTGCATCTACGTGGCCATTGGGCAGCGTGTGGGTCAGGTAGCCAACGTGGTCAACGTTCTGGAACGCTACGGAGCGATGGACTACACCGTCGTCGTCGTCGCCGGCGCCTCTGATCCGGCTCCGCTGCAATACCTGGCGCCCTACGCGGGCACGGCGATGGCCGAAGAGTGGATGGATCGCGGCCTCGACGTGTTGATTATCTACGACGACCTTTCCAAACATGCCTGGGCGTACCGCGAGATGTCCCTTATCCTGCGCCGCCCGCCGGGCCGTGAAGCCTACCCGGGCGACATTTTCTCGCTGCACAGCCGCCTGCTGGAACGGGCCGTGCGCCTGCGCGACGATCTCATTATCGTCCGCAAGGGCACCGAGGTAACGCCCGAAACCAAGGGCGTCAACGGCGAGGTCTACTTCGGCAACGAGGACTGGGATTCCGCCAGGGCAGCGCTGCAGGCGATGGATAACCCGGACGACTACGAGATCGTCAAGGTGCCCGGCACCGGCGGCTCGCTGACGGCGCTGCCGATCATCGAGACGTTGCTGGGCGATGTGTCGGCCTACATCCCGACGAACGTCATCTCCATTACCGATGGGCAGATCTTCCTGGAGACGGATCTCTTCAACCAGGGCCAGCGCCCTGCCATCAACACCGGCCTCAGCGTATCGCGGGTGGGCAGCGACGCGCAGCGTAAGGCGATGAAGAAGGTCGTCGGCAGCCTGAAAGCCGACCTCGCCCAGTATCGCGAGCTCGCCGCCTTTGCTCAGTTCGGCTCCGACCTCGACCGCGCCACCCAGCGTCAGCTTGACCGGGGCGCCCGCCTGATGGAAATCCTCAAGCAGCCGCAGTACCGGCCCTACTCCCTCGCGCACGAGGTCATGGTCATCTATGCCAGCACGCGCGGCTTCCTCGACGAGGTTCCTGTGGCCGACGTCGTGCGCTGGAAGGAAGAATTCCTGCACTACATGGATACAGCCCGGCCGGAAGTGGGTCAGGCGATCGCGACGACCTACCAGTTCACCGAGGAGACGGAAGCCGCCCTTCGCGAAGCGCTGCAGGACTTTAACGCCAGCCGGTCGCAAGCGGGCTCGTAGGCCCAGGGAATCGTCATGGCTACCGAACGCGAGCTGAACAATCGGATTCGTAGCGTCCGCAATATCTCCCAGGTGACCAGTGCGCTGGCCGCCGTTTCGGCTGCGAAGGCGAGTAAGGCGCAGAAACAGGTACAGGCTTCCCGTGACTACGCCGGCAAGGCCTTCGCCATCCTCGTCAACCTGGCCTCGCAGCCCGGCGCCGGCGAGACCAGCCATCCCCTGCTGACACCGCGTGAAGAAATCAAGACGAGCGCCGTCATCCTGATGACAGCCGACCGCGGACTAGCCGGCGCCTACAACGCCAACATCGTCGCCTTCACAGAACGCTTCATCCGCGCGCTGCCCCAGGCGACACAGGTTATCGCCGTGGGCCGCAAAGGCCGCGATCTGATGGTCCGGCGCGGATACAACGTCATCGCCGCCTTCGACGGCATTCCCGACGAGCCAGCTATTTTTGACATCGCCCCGATTGCCGACATCGTGATCAACGACTACCTTGCCGGCAAGGTAGACGATGTCTTTATCGCCTACACTGACTTCGTCAGCCTCGTGCAGCGCGACCCGACAGTGCTCCAGTTGCTGCCCTTGCGGCCTCTTGACTTTGAAGGGATGGCGGTGGCCGAGTTTGTGGACCATGTAGACGTCGAGCTGGCGGCAAGCCAGATCTACAGCTACGAGCCTAGCGCCGAGGCGCTGCTCAATGAGATCGTGCCGCGTTTTACCGAGCTGCAGATTTACCAGGCGGTGCTGGAGGCCAAGGCCAGCGAGCACAGCGCCCGGATGGTCGCGATGAACAATGCGACCGACAACGCGGCAGAATTGACTGACCTTCTAGTTCTGGAAAGAAATAAAGCGCGCCAGACGAGTATCACGAGCGAGATTCTGGACATCGTCGGCGGCGCCGAAGCGCTGAGAAAATAAACGTGGAGGAAACGAATGGCTAATGGCAAAGTAGTCGCCATCCGTGGCGTCGTCGTCGATGTAGGGTTCCCGGCCGGCCAGATGCCGGAGATTTACGATGCGCTGGAGATCGACCGCGAGAACGGCGAAGTGCTCGTTCTGGAAGTCCAGCAGCAGCTTGGCGAAGGGCTTGTACGCACTGTCGCCATGGGCTCGACAGACGGCCTGGCTCGCGGCGCCGTCGTGCGCAGTACCGGCTCTCCCATCAAGGTACCGGTAGGCCCGAAGACGCTGGGCCGCATCTTCAACGTCGTCGGCGAGGCCATCGACGGGAAGCCCACGCCGGAAACCGAGGAAGAATATGCGATTCACCGTGCGGCGCCCGATTTCGAGGACCAGTCCGGCGAAGCAAAGACCTTTGAAACGGGCATGAAGGTGCTGGATCTGCTTGCCCCCCTGCTCCTCGGCGGTAAGACGGGCATCTACGGTGGGGCAGGCGTCGGCAAGACAGTGCTCATCTCCGAGCTGATCCGCGCTGTGGCCCAGGGTCACGAAGGCGTTTCTGTCTTCGCCGGCGTGGGCGAGCGCACCCGCGAAGGCACCGACATGTACTACGAGCTGGAAGGCTACGGCGTGCTCGACTCGGTGGCCATGGTCTTCGGCCAGATGAACGAGCCGCCGGGCGTCCGCCTGCGCGTGGCCCTGACCGGCCTGACGATGGCCGAATATTTCCGCGACGAGGGGCGCGACGTGCTGCTCTTCATCGACAATATCTTCCGTTACGTGCTCGCCGGCTCGGAAATGTCGGCGCTGCTGGGCCGGATGCCCAGCGCGGTCGGCTACCAGCCGAACCTGGCCGCAGAGATGGGCGCCCTACAGGAGCGGATCACCTCGACGCGCCGTGGCTCTATCACCTCGATGCAGGCAATTTACGTCCCGGCCGACGATTATTCTGACCCGGCGCCGGTGGCGACCTTCGCCCACCTCGACGCGGTGATTACGCTGGAGCGCAGCGTCTTTTCCAAAGGCATCTTCCCGGCGGTCGATCCGCTCAGCTCGACCAGCCGGGCGCTGCAGCCGGACATCGTCGGCGAGGAACATTACCAGACGGCCCGCGAGGTGAAGGAAGTGCTGCAGACCTACAAGGACCTGCAGGACATCATCGCCATTCTGGGCATCGACGAGCTGAGCGAGGACCAGAAGCTGCTGGTGGCGCGGGCGCGCAAGATCGAGCGCTTCCTGGGCCAGCCGATGTTCGTGGCCGAAAAGTTCCACGGCCTGCAGGGGCAGTACGTACCGGTCGAGGAGTCGGTGCGCGGCTTCCGGGAGATTCTCGACGGCAAGCACGACGATTTACCGGAACAGGCCTTCTACATGGTCGGCACCATCGACCAGGCTGTGGAGAAAGCCGAACGGCTGCGCGCCGAAGCGTAGTGTCGCCCGGCCGACAAGGTAGGTGAACGACCATGCCTATACAGTGTGATATCGTCACACAGGAAAGAACCGTCTTTAGCGAGCAGGTAGACGCGGTCAACCTGCCCAGCCCCGAGGGGCGAATGGGCATTCTGCCGAACCACATGGTGATGCTGACGGCGCTAACCTTTGGCGAAGTCGTGGTTCGTCGCGGCGGCGAAGAAGAGTATTTCGCCATCGGCGGCGGCTTCGCCGAGATCCTGCCGCACAAAGTCACCATTCTGGCCGATTCGGCCGAGCACGCCGAAGAGATTGACGTGGACCGGGCCCAGCGCGCCCGCGAGGAAGCCGAACGGGCAATGCGCGAAGGCGTCGTCGTCGATAGTACGAGTTACGCGCAGATCGAGGCCGCCCTGCGCCGCGCTCAGGTGCGTATCGACGTCAGCCGCCGTCGCAGCGGCGCGGGCCGCCGGCAACGGATCGTACCGGCCGGGCGGCCTGACCGGCCGGACACGGAAGAGGAACTGTGAGCGTCTTCCAATCACGTATTGCCATTGACCTGGGGACGGTCAACGTCCTGGTTCACGACCAGGGGCGGGGCGTCGTCCTGCAGGAACCCTCTGTCGTCGCCCTGCGCAACGACAGCGACCGTACGGTTATCGTCGAAGTCGGGCGCGCGGCGCGGGAGATGTATGGGCGGACCCCGGAACAGATCGAGGTGATGCGCCCGCTGCGTGATGGCGTCATCGCCGACTACTTCGTCACCGAGGCCATGCTGCGCTACTTCATCCAGAAGGTGGCCGGCCGGATGAACCTGCGCAAGCCCGTCGTCATGATCAGCGTGCCATACGGCGTAACCAGTGTTGAGCGACGCGCCGTGCGCGAGGCGGCGCTGGCTGCCGGGGCGCGCGAAGTCCACCTCATCCCGGAGCCGCTGGCGTCGGCCATTGGCGCCGGCCTGCCGGTCGGCACGCCCACCGGCAACCTGGTTGTGGACCTCGGCGGCGGCTCCACCGAGGCAGCCGTCGTCTCGATGAACGGCATCGTCTCCGCCGAGTCGGTGCGTGTGGGCGGCATCCATCTGGACGACGCCATCATCAGCTACATTCGTAAGAAGTACAATCTGGTGGTGGGCGAGCCCACGGCGGAGGCGATCAAGATCAAGATCGGGGCGGCGGCCGAGCTGCGCGAGCGGCTGGAGATGAGCATCCAGGGGCGCGATCAGGTCGCTGGCCTGCCGCGTACGATCAATCTGACCAGCGACGAGGTCGTCGAGGCGCTGCAGGAGCCGCTGGCGGCAGTGGTCAACGTCATCCGCGCCGTGCTGGCTAAAACGCCGCCCGAGCTATCCGCGGATATCATTGACCGCGGCATGGCCCTGACCGGCGGCGTGGCTTTGCTGCGAGAGATTGACACGATGTTGACTCAGGAAACGGGGGTGCCGGCCTACGTGGCCGATAATCCTATTGCCTGTACGGCGTTGGGCGCCGGAAAGGCCCTGACCGAACTGCCTATCCTGCAGCGCAGCCTGACCCTGCAGTAACAGCAGAGCCGAACGAGCCTAACAAAGCTCCCCTGAGATAGCGGGGGCCTTTTTTCTTTAGCGTTCCAGGTAGTAGGTCATGCGCTGGAGCTGCGCGACGGGGTCGCTATACTGGACGTGCACATGGTCGGGGACGGTCAGCGTAATGGGCGCGTAGGTCAAAATCGCCCGCACGCCAGCGTCAATCAGCTTTCCGGCGATTTCCTGCGCCGCGGGCGCCGGCACGGCGATGATGGCCAGCTGAGCATTCTCGCGCACCAGCGTAGCTTCGAGTTCGGCCACATCCTGCACGCGCACGCCACCGATTTCACTGCCGATCTTGGCGGCGTCGTTATCAAAAATCCAGCGGATGTAGAAGCCACGCGGGCGAAAGCCGCCGTAGCTGGCCAGCGCGTGCCCGAGGAAACCGGCGCCGACAAGGGCCACCGGCCAGTCCTGATCCAGCTTGAGGATGCGCCGCAGCTGCTCGCTCAGGTAGTTGATGTGGTAGCCGGTCCCCTGTTTGCCGAACTCGCCAAAATGGGACAGATCCTTGCGAATCTGCGCCGAGCTGATGCCCAGCATCTCGCCCAGCTCCTGAGATGAAGTCGTCGTCTTGTGCCCCTGTTCCCCCAAGCGACGGAGAGCCTGCAGGTAGATCGGCAGACGCCTAATGACAACGTCGGGAATCTCGCTGGTCACCTGATTATCATCCTCCACCAAATTGTCACGACGCTCTGGATAAGTGCACGCGGGCCGGCGCCTGGTAGGGCTGGCTCGTGGAACATTTCACAATTTTAACATAACGATTATGGAGCGACAAGGTAAGTGTGTGATAAATTTCACCGGCAGCGGCCGGCGGCCGATACCGGGCAAGCCGATTTGTCGTATAATCTATAGGCTACCATGGTGGCAGGCGATGCTCTGTTTTGCCCGCCGCCATTCCGTCTGACAGGGGTATTGCATGCGTAGAATACTTGCCATCGTCGCCATCATTGCCGTCCTCGGCGTGGGCGCTTACTATCTCTTTGTAGTGCAGGCCAGGGAGCAGGACAACACGTTCGAGATATTGCGGGAGGCCGAGGTCCAGCGTGACACCATCCGCGCCACGGTCAGCGCCACCGGCACGATTGAGCCGGAGGCGCTCGTCTCCCTCGCCTTCGGCACAACCGGCACCGTGCAGCAGCTCAACGTCCAGCGCGGGCAGCAGGTCCAGGCGGGTGATGTCCTGGCTACACTCAACAGCGAAGAGCTGGCACTGCTGCAGCAGCAGGCCCAGGACGCGTTACGCATTCAGGAGCTGACGCTGGCCCAGCGCCAGAACGGAGAGCCCTCGGAAGCCGCGCTCGCGGCGGCCCAGGCTGACATCGACGCGGCGGCCGGGAACCTGGCCATTGCCCAGGCGAACGTTGAAGCGGCGCAGGCCCAGCTGGCGCAGGCGCAGGCCCAGGTCGCTCAACTGACCGCCGGGGCAGACCCAGGCGAAATTGCCGCAGCCGAGGCGAACCTGGCCGCCCGCAATGCCGAGTTCCTGGCGATACGCACGCAATATGACGAGCTGACCAATGCCGGCGTGGGGGGTGTACCGGAGGAGAATCTGCGCCGCCAGCGAGACGCGGCGGAAGCCGCCCTGGAAGCTGCCGAGGCCCAGCTAGCGTCGCTGCAGGGGGGCGCCCGGCCGGCCGACCTGCAGGCGGCTTATGCGGCGGTCGCTTCAGCCCAGGCCAACGTCGCCTCTGCAGAAGGAAACGTGCTGGTCGCCGAGGCCAATCTGGCGCGGGCTGAAGCGGCGCGGGCCCAGCTTCTGGAGCCGCCAACCGAAGACGAGCTGGCGATCCTCGAAGCGCAGGTTGAGTCGGCACGAACGAACGTTGCTCTGGCAGAGCTGCGGCTGCAGCAGGCGATCATCGAGGCGCCGATCGACGGCACAGTTGCCAACATCCTCATCGAGGCCGGCGAACAGGCTACGCCGGGCGCCCCGGCCATCGTGCTGGTCAACGAAAACGCCTACCACATCGAGGTCAGCGTGGACGAGATCGACATTGACGAAATCGCCGTCGGGCAGGAGGTCGAGGTCACCCTGGACGCCCTGGACGATACGGTCGTACTCGGCCGGGTAGCGGATATCGCGCCCATTGCCGCCGAAGGCGGGCTGGGTGTGGTCACCTACCAGGTCACGATCAACATTGATCCGGGCGACGTAGACCTGCGTCCGGGTATGACCGCCAACGCCTCCATCGTCGTTCGTGAAGTGGAAGAGGTGCTCATCGTACCCAACTGGGCCATCCGCCTCGACCGCGACAGCGGAAATGCCTTTGTCAAGCGGCTGCGGGGCGACGGCAGCGTGGAAGAGGTGGTCGTGGAAACGGGCCTGCGCAACGAGCAGGTTAGCGAGGTCGTCGGCGGCCTCAACGAAGGCGACATCGTGGTCGTCACCGACGAGCGCGAAGGCTTCAACTTCTTCGGTGGATTCTAGGCAGTGACGACACCCAGCAACGGCCGGCCGATCATCGAGATCCGCGACCTGACCAAGATATACGAAATGGGGGAGCATCGCGTCTATGCTCTGAACGGCGTCAGCCTGGACGTGCATGAGGGCGAGTTCCTGTCCATCATGGGGCCGTCGGGCTCGGGCAAATCGACGATGATGAATCTGCTCGGCGCTCTCGACCAGCCGACGAGTGGCACCTATTTCCTCGACGGAACGGACGTCAGCCGGCTGAGCGACGACAGGCTTGCCGAGATCCGCAACCGCAAGATCGGCTTTGTCTTCCAGAACTTCAACCTGCTCTCGCGCACGCCGGCCCTGCAGCAGGTGGAGCTGCCCCTGATCTACGCGGGCCAGAAGCAGCGGCACGAGCGGGCGCGGCAGGCGCTGGAGATGGTGGGTCTGGGCGACCGGCTACACCACCGGCCCAGCGAGCTGTCTGGGGGCCAGCAGCAGCGGGTGGCGATTGCCCGCGCGCTGGTCAACGAGCCGGCGATCATCCTTGCCGACGAGCCTACGGGGAATCTGGACAGCCGCTCGGGCATTGAGGTGATGCAGGTCTTCCAGCGGCTCAACAGCGAGCGGGGCATTACGGTGATCTTCGTGACGCATGACCCGTGGATTGCCCGGCACACCCGGCGCATCGTGACGCTGGCTGACGGCAAGATCGTGCGCGACGAGCCGGTACACGAGCCGCTGGTAGCCGGCGCTTCGGCCCGCCCATCGGAAACTGCCCTGGACTGATGCCACGATGAGCCTTGCCGAGAACGTCCGTCTCGCTCTCACCGCCCTGCGGGCGAACAAGTTGCGCGCCTTTCTGACGATGCTGGGCATCATCATTGGCGTCGCCGCCGTGATCACGCTCATCTCGGTGGGTCAGGGCGTGGAGGTCTTCGTCGCCGAGCAGTTTCAGGGGCTGGGCAACAATCTGCTCTTTGTCTTTCCGGGCGAGCTTCGCCCCGACGGACCGCCGCGCCAGCGGCGCGGGGCAGGGCTGACCAACGACGACGTCGCCGCGCTTTCCGATCCGCTCCTGACCCCCGATCTGCTGCGCGTGGCGCCGGAATATAGTCGCACGGCCGTGGTCACGCACGGTCGGTATGAGGCGCGTACCTTCATCAGCGGCACGACCGCCGATTTCCCGGACATACGCAATTTCTACCCGGTAGCCGGGCGCTTCTTCGACAGCCAGGACGATGC
The DNA here is from genome assembly GCA_012515125.1 of Chloroflexota bacterium. GTDB lineage: Bacteria > Chloroflexota > Anaerolineae > Promineifilales > Promineifilaceae > JAAYYY01. Next base: position 96 of record JAAYYY010000251.1, on the reverse strand, counting down.
TGGCACTGCACGCGTGGCCGTTCTGGGCCAGACCGTCTACGAAGAGCTGTTTCCCAACGGCGAGCCGCCTCTCGGCGAGACGATCAAGATAAACGG
>JAAYYY010000250.1 GCA_012515125.1 Chloroflexota bacterium | reverse complement strand
CCTCGGGAGATGGCTCGCCATAGAGATCGACCAGCGACCGCACCATACGGATGGTCCCGATCCAGGCCGTGTTCGTCGTCAGGATGGTCTTTACGGTATCCTCAAACAGGGTGGGCGAGCGCAGGATGCGACCGGCGGCGTTCTCGACGACCTTCGCCAGCCTGGGTTCCTGGCGGGCGACGCCGTAAAAGGGCCTTAGGTCCTGCTCCAGCCCCAGCACCCAGCGCGCCTTATCCTCTGTCTCGCGCTGTTCGGCCGGCGATAGCTCGCCGTCCACGCTGAGCAGCGCGCCGCCGTCGAGCGGCTGCACCTCCCACGTCACGACGCGACCGGACTGCAGCCGGTCCACGTAACGAAAGTCGTGATAGGGATCGCATGAAGAGAAGGGGGCCAGCTGTACCCAGCCGTGCGAGCGGACCACGGCGGGCAGCGAGAAGGGCGCCTGGGCTTCGAGAACGATGTCCATACGGCTCTCCATAATCGAACATTTGTTTTGGCAACAGGCATTATAGCACAAAGTAGGGTGGCTGTGCGGTCAAGCCGGCAACTTTAGGCGATAATATTTCACAATAGTGGTGCGGTAGAGATCGAGTTACCAGAAGCGGCGCTGTCAAACATGATTACTCCAACGCCTGAGGACGTGCAGCGGATTGCGGCTATCGAGGACCCGGTGATCCGCAACCTGCAGATCACCCAATGTTACCACGAGCTGTCGGCGGCGTTCGCGGCACACACCGGACCGAGAGCCAACTGGTGTACCTTCGCGACGTGGGCGTCGAAGCAGGCCGGGCAGACTATTCGCAAGGAGGATCTGGCCCGGCTGCTTGAACGGCGGCTTAGGGCGTCGCTCGCAGCTCGGGAGGCGGCCCAGGAGATGGCAGCCGCGCCGGGCGTTGACGGCGAGCCTATTGCAGGGGGCCCGGAGCGGCTGCTCGACCCGCGCCAGTACACGACCGCGCTGGAGCGGGCCAGCGACGCCGTGGGCCGGGGCAACAAGAAGGTTTTCGAGGAGATTGGCTACGAATTCGCGCGCTTCCTCCAGAGCTGCCTGCAGGATGGCGCCCCTGACGAGGAACAGACGGCCCGATTCTGCGCGGGCCTGAGACCGGGAGAACCTCCCCAGGGGCAGGGGAATCTGCAGCAGGCATTCACCCATTACGCCAGGGCACTGCATACAGAGGATGCCAAGGCGCGCGCCGAATGGATCCTCCTGGCGAACATTGAGATCGGCTTCCACGAGCAGACGCGCCTGCAGCCGGAAATAGCCGAGAGCCTCGACGCCGGTTATCTCAACTCCTTGCGACTAACGCGCGCGCTCCTTGGCGTTCTCGTTCCCTCGTCCAGCTGGCTCTCCGTCGCCTACCTGGAGCTGCGCCGGTTGCTCGGCCGGCCAACCCGGCTGGACGTGGCTGTGTCGCGGCTGAAAACCACGCTCCAGACCCACCTGCGACAGACGTTGACCGAAGTGATGATGAGCATCTCGTTGCCCTCGGGTGTGCTGATTGCCCTGGGTGAAGACTTGCAGGCCCGCTATCCTGAGCCGCTTACCCAGATCGCCAACCCGGAGCTGCGGCAATGGCTGGCCCAATACGATCCCACGCCGGAGAGCACCGTTGCGTCGGGCGCCGTGGATTGGGCCGATCTGCCCGACCGGCTGCATTTCATCATCGAGCTGTTCCGCTGCTACCAGGAGGATGCGGAGCTGCTGGCGCCGCCGTTCACGGCCGGGCAGGTG
>JAAYYY010000249.1 GCA_012515125.1 Chloroflexota bacterium | reverse complement strand
TCCCTTCTCCTAGCCGATCGCGCCCACTACCTGTGCGTCTGGCTGGAGCGAGACCGGCGCCATCGCGCCATCGCGGCGGTCTGCGCGCCACTTCTGCAGCGTCCGCAGGCTGACCTGCAGCCGGTCAGCCGCCTGCTGCAGGCTCCCTGCTTCCTCCTCTACGACGAGGCGGATGACGGCGTCGTCCACGGTGTGGCGGATTGTGCGCAGGGAGAGGCCGGAGGCCAGCGCCCGCCGCAATGCCTGCTCTATCGACCGGTCACACCACGCCATGGCAGTTGGCGGTGCTGCCGGCCGTTCGTCCGCGGGAATGTCGCCCATGGTGATCGGCCCTTCGCCTACGTGGCGCGCAGCAATCTGTAAAATCAGGTTGCGCAGGTCGCGCACGTTTCCCGGATAGGAGCGCGTTTCCAGGTAGCTCCGTACCCGGCTATCTATCGGCGGCGGCTCCTCGCCCGGATGCGCCTCGCGCAAAAAGTGGCGGGCCAGGGGGATAATGTCCTTGACGCGCTGGCGTAGCGGCGGCAGGGTAACGCTCCAGGTCGCCAGCCGGTAATAGAGATCGCGGCGGAACTTCCCCTGCTGCTCTTCCTCGCGTAGATCGCGGTTGGTCGCACAGATCGGGCGGAAATCAGAGCGCTGCCAGACGTTACTACCCACCCGTTTGTAGGTATGTTCCTGTAATACCCGAAGAAGCTGCACCTGGAGGGCCGCAGGCAGCTCGCCAATTTCGTCCAGGAAAAGCGTGCCGCCATCCGCCAGGGCAAAGGCGCCGTCGCGGGCAGCTACCGCCCCGGTGAAAGCCCCCCGCTCGTGGCCGAACAGCTCACTCCCGGAAAGCTCGGGCACGATGGTCGTACAATCCAGCGTCACCAGCTCACGCTCTTTGCGCCGGGGGTCCAGGGTGTGGATCAACCGGGCGGCCAGCTCCTTGCCAGTGCCTGTCTCCCCGTACAGCAGCACCGGCGTGTCGGTGAAGCAGGCCACCTCGACCAGCCGGCGCAGGATTAAGCGCCAGGTACGGCTCTGCCCGATCAGATTTTGGCGGACCAGGGGCGATTCGACCAGGGCATCAATCTTCTGCCAGCGCTCCAGCCGGGCGGCAATCACCTTGCCGGGGTTGGGCAGCTCGTGCCAGGTCAGCACGTCGGAAGCGCCGGCGTCGAGCAGCTGCCAGCCGTCCTCGCTGGCGCAGTCGTTGCCCTGACCCAGCGCGACCAGGACGCGCCGGACGCCGTTCTGGCTGCTCGCGCGCACGAACTCTACCATGTCGGGATCGGCGGAATCGACGATAACCAGTCCGGGACCACTGCTCTCGTCGCCTGTATGCGCCCGGACTGTAATTCCTGCCAGCATCAGCGCGCTGTTTACCTCTGATACAAAGGTGGAATGGGGGGAACAAAAGGAGTAAAGCCAGATCTGCATGAGCCTGTACTACCTCCAGAATGGGTAATGGGTGGTGAATAGGGCCGGGGATGCTGCGCCCCCTACAGCGTTTCGCCGGCGCTCCGGTAACGCGACTGGGCAGCAGGAATGCCCAGTTGTCTGCGATACTTGGTGACGGTGCGCCGGGCCAGCTGGATGCCTTGCCGGGCAAGCTGCTGGGCCACGACCCCATCGCTGAGTGGTTCCGCCGCCTGGGTCACGAGCCGGCGGATAGCCGCCTTGGCGGCGAGAGAATCATCAAAGAAATCTTTGAGCAGGGTGAGCTGCCCGTCAGGCAGCTGCACGACCTTGTCACGCACCGCCCGCCCCACCGTGCTCGGATGCAGGGCCAGCGCGCTGGCGACCTCAGCGCGCG
>JAAYYY010000248.1 GCA_012515125.1 Chloroflexota bacterium | reverse complement strand
TGCTCTGCATGTCGGCGAGCGGCTGCCGGAGCGATGGGATCAGGTCGAGCAGGGCCGCGCCCTGGTGGCCCACTTCGTGGACCAGGGACGAAGCGATGCCGTTGCTGACCATCCGCTCGCGGGGCACGCGGATTATCGCCACCGGGTTTTCGCCGCCGCCCGGCAGCGGCGTTTGCGCCCGGCGTATCGCCGCGCCGTGGCCGCGATCCAGGTAACAGATGACGGGCGGCGGGTCGAACCAGCGCCCGGGCAGATTCAGCGCGTCGGCAGCCAGGACGTCCAGACCGCCCAGCCAGACACCGGTCTCGTGCTCGCTTCGCTGCGTCATCGCATCGGCAAAGATGTCGAACTGGGACAGGACGGCATTGAAGCGCATGCGTAGGAAGGCGAAGCGCCGTTGGGCCTCGCTCGGCGGCGCCGACTGTCCCTCGGGGCCGGTTAGCCAGCGCAGATAGTCGGCGATCAGGCGGCGCAGCTCCCGGCGCCCGGCGACCAGGTAGCGCTCGATGGCGGCCTGCGCCCCAGCGGATGGCGCCGCGGCGGGCACCATCGTCTCCTGCAGCGCAAAGGATTTCACCCGGTCCAGGCGAACTGCCAGCGCGCGGGTTTCCTGCTCCAGCCAGCGTAAGGCCTGCGTCCTTTCTGTCATTGCTGTCTGCTCCTGGCTCGTGGCGAGGGTCTGCATCAACGATTCATGCCCTGCAGGATGATCACGTTGCCACGGCGGATCCAGGTGCCCCGCTGCCCGGGGCGTGCCTGCCGTCCACGGCGCGGGCGGGGCTGCTGGGCGCTGATCAGGCCAGGCGCGTGCTGCTGCGCGGCGGCGGTGATGGCCTGTTTGGCCACAACCTGCGGCGGCGCGCCCTGGGGCGCCGTAGCAGCTACCTTGGCTGCTTCGCCGGCCATGCGCACGAAGCTGCGCGCCACCTCAAACTCCTGATCCTCCGGGCTCAACCCCTCCAGCTCCAGGCCAAAGAGCTTACCGGCCTGCGAGGCCAGCATGCCGCTAGCGGCGCCGCCGAGGCCCGGCACGACAAGGTTGCCGAGCGCGGCGCCGGCGACGGGCAGCGCCTTCTTGGCCAGGCCATGCAAGGCATTGCCCAGAGGCGCGCGCACTGCCTTGGGCAGGACACGGCCGACGCTGCGCGTGACTTTCTTGAATATCTTGCCCAGGAACTGGTCGAGTTCGTACTCGTCGGTAATCTCCAGCAGCTCAGCGGCGAGTTCCATTTCGTCGGCCTCGTCCAGTGGGCCCTGGACTTCGTACTCGTCGTCGTACTCGTATTCGCCGTCATACTCGAACTCGTCGTCGAACGTCTCCCCATACAGCTCGCCGTAGCCGTCGAACTCTTCCTCGAATTCGCCGTTGCCGTAGCCAGCTGCCTCCCAGGCCCCTTCCATCTGTGTGCGATCGATATCGTGCATTTTGAACCTCCAGTTACTCAAGGACTAAACGGTCTAAAGCGTCTACTTCCTTATTTGCTGCAAGTTTCGTGCCAGGCGGCCCCTTTTCTCTGAAATTGGCGATAAATTGGGCTGTGAATGGCCAAATTGGCGCCCTTCCACGCCACCCGCCAGCGTTTTGCCTGCTCCATCACTGCAGGAACGCGCAAAAAACGGCGCGAAAACGGCGGCAAACGGGCCGGATGTGCAGGAAATTGCGCGGGCGCTGGATTTTGTGCCCCGGAGGAGAGTGCGTTCGCCCTGGGTTACATCCCACTCGTGCAGCTCATATGACAAATGACGCAGAACAGGCATGACGAACGTCATATTGTGACGCGCCGCAGCATCTATGATAATGAATGATACAGTACTTTAGTACTGGTATATTGCTTTTCGCGGGTTTCGAGCGACGCGGCGAGCAACCGGCTCCTTTTTATGACCATGACCTCAACCAGGAGCTTCTTCGTGTCCGCAAACGGGCAAGACGCCCTCAATCGACCTATTTCACCCCCTCTCCTACCGACAGCGCGGGCAGGCCTGGCGCGGGCCAGTGCATCCCCTGTCGCCAGGTCCGCACCGGTATCCGCTTGTCCTGATAATCCGGGCCCGTGAGATGGCCCGCACCTGGCGATGCACACCTGAGGCCCCTACAAGCTACGCGAGAGGGGCCGGCCGGCTTGGACGCCTGCTTTGTCAATCAAAGGCGAGCCTGACCGGCTATCCCTACCGCCATTCTTCTGCACGGTATTGTCGCTTTATTACCAATGGAGATCCGATGAACACGCACTTTTTGGGGACACGCGCGCCTTCAGGCCAGCGCAGGAGATTCGTTCAGGGGCTGCTCTTCACGATCCTCGCGATAGTGATCCTGAGCATGTCACCGGCCCTATCGGCCCAGACTGAAGCCACGTATGCCTGGGAGGC
>JAAYYY010000247.1 GCA_012515125.1 Chloroflexota bacterium | reverse complement strand
GACGGAGATCGACTTCCGCGACTTGGAGATCATTCCGCTTCGCAGAGGCGGCCCTCTCCCGGCGCCCATCCCCCTGTCAGAGTTCGCGCAGGATGGGCTGGAACCACTGGAGACGATGCTCGTCGCCCTGCCCGAAGTCCGCATCGCCGGGCCGACCCACGCCGGCTGCGGTTTCGCCGTCGCCGCCCTCGACACAGTGCTGCCCCAGCTTCACGAAGACCCGCAGGCGCCGCTACCGCCGGTCCTCCCCGTTCTACACCAGAGCAACGTGAGCTGCGCCGGATTCCCGCACGTCAAACGCGGCGACCTCGTGCGCGGTCTCGCCGGCCCGCTGACCTACCGGTTCGACCAGTACCAGCTTGTGCAGCACGATCCGGAGTCCCTGCAGATTACGCCGGCTCCCCTGCCCGAACCACTCCCCCTCGCACCGGCCTCGACAGACACTTTTACCGTCGTCAGCGTCAACCTCCACGACTACTTCGCCTCTGATCCCGAACTGCCGGCTCGCCGCGAGAAGATTGTCGGGCTGCTCGCCACGTATCTCAGTTGTCCGGCCATAATTGCCCTGCAGGAGGTGGAAAACGGGGCGCTTCTGGAGGAAATCGCGGCCGGAATCGCTCCCCTTTGCCAGACCCGCTACGTGGTGGCCCACCGTGATGGGCCGGATGCACGGGGCATCGACGTGGCATTGCTTGCCGACAGCGGGCGGGCGCGCATTATCGCCGTTCGCACTCATCAGGGCTGCACGGAGCTGGCGACCGGCATCGACGATCCAGAGGCGACCTGCCCGCCGGGCATGTCGCCCCTGCACTCACGACCGCCCCTGCAGGTAGACGTCGAGGTCGAGGGTCTACCCTTCTCCTTTTACGTAAACCACCTGAAATCCAAACGCGAGGGCGAGGTGGAGACCACGGCGTGGCGTCTGGCTCAGGCACGGCATCTCGCCGGCCTCGTCGCCCGGCAGCTTGAGATAGCGCCCGATACCCGCGTGCTCGTGCTCGGCGACTTCAACGACCTCCCCCACTCCGCTCCTCTGCAGGCGCTCCTCGCCGGCGCGCCCCTCGTCGACCCGCTGCGCACTCTGCCCGCCGGCAGCCGCTACACTTACATCTTTGCCGGGTTGGCGGAGCTGCTCGACACCATTCTGCTCTCTCCGGCGGCAGCAGCGGCGCTCGTGGATAGCGGCATCTTGCACATGAATGCCGCCTATCCGGCCGGCTGGCTGGCCGATGCCACGACGCCGTTTCACGCCACCGATCACGACGTGCCCTGGGTGACTTTGCGGCTGCCCGCACAGGAGACGCCACCGCCGTCGCCCACCGCACAGGCCGCGACCTCGCTACCGGCAGCCCCGGCGCCTGCTCCCACACCTGCTCAGGCAACCGCTCCGCCACAGGACGCGCGGTCTGCGCTCCTGCCGGTTGCCGCCGTCCTGGGCGCGGCATTGTTATTGCTCGGCGCGTTCGTGCTCGTGCGCCGGAAGCGCTAGGTCAGCGTGACCTGCCGGACGCGGGCGGGTATGGTGCTCAGGACCTGCGCCAGATTGTCGCCGCGCTGCACCAGGTAGGTCAGCACGCCGCTGGCCTGCAGCATATCCGTGACGCCGACAGCCGACTGGTTGCTGCCAAAAGAGGCGGGATCGACGAGCACTGTCACCACACGCAGCCCGCGCTGCATCTGCTGGCGGGCCATCGTGATCAGATTCTGGCCCGTGGACGGGGTAATGATGATGATGGTCGCCCCGCGCGGAAGCAGCTGTGACTCGGCATGAAGGACGGACGAGATAGGCACCTTGCCGGTAGCCCGCAGCACAGCCAGCGTCTCGAGGATGCGGTTCAGCTGCCGCTCGCCACGGTCCGGCTGGACAACTTCGTGGCTCTGGCCATAGGCGAGCAGGCCAACGGCCCTGTCGCGCCGCAGAAAATAGCGGGCCAGTGACGCGGCAATTGAGACGACGTATTCCTCCGTCGCTGCCGGTAGCTGGAATGCGCGGTCTTTCATGCGCAGCCAGAGGGGCAGGTTGTCCGCTGAGATACTCGGCAGAGGTTTGTCGGCGCGAACGTGGGCAAAATCGGCCATGTCGGGGATGAGCCAGATATCGGCCAGCGGGTCCAGCTCGAACTCCTTGACGATCAACCGCTCGCGACGCGCCGTGCTCGGCCAGTGAATGCGCCCGAAGCTGTCGCCGGGAGCATAGTCGCGCACGCCCGCCGCGTTGGTGGTCACGTAATGGGTGCGGCGCCGCAATGCGTCGCCACCGGGCAAAATCCCTACCGGCAGGGCAAACTGCTGGATATCTACCGTCAGCGGAAAGATGACGACGTTGCTCGTCGGCGACAGCTCGCGTCGCATGGGGAAGAAGCCGAACGGATCGCTTGTGACCAGCTCCAACGGCCCGAGCTGGTAGCGTCCGCGCTCCGTGCAGATGGTCGTTACGCGCCAGCTAAAGGAGCTCCTACCGCCCAGATTGTTGATGACGTGGCTGGCCTGGTGGCCCGGCACGGTCGAGTAGTCGCGCACCTCGAGCCACAGCTTGGGCACAATGCTGGTATTGCGGACGGTAAATCGTTCTTCCAACGGATCGCCCACCTGCGCGCGCCGCGCCCGCGTGACACGCCCCAGGTGGAGGCGGTTGATGTTCACCCACGACCAGGCAAAGCTGACGATCAGAAGCAGCGCAAAAAGATAGGCCAGGTTGAAGAGGAGATCGCGCCCGGTGGCCAGCCCGCCGATCAGGGACAGCAGGGCCAGCGCCAGGGCGACGGCGCTGCGCCCGCCCATCAGGCGCGCACCTGGGCGCCGGGCACCGGCACCTGGTTCAGAATGTCCTGAACGATCGCGTCTGGCTCGATGTCCTTGATGCGCGCCGCCGGCCCCACAATAATGCGGTGTGCCAGTGCAACCTGCGCCAGCGCCTTGACGTCATCGGGAAGCACATAATCACGGCCAAAGAGTGCCGCGCGGGCCTGCCCCAGCCGGTAGATCGCCAGCGCGCCACGGGAGCTGGCCCCCAGATAGACGTCGGGGTGCTCGCGGGTGCGGCGCACGATTTCGACGATGTAATCTTTTACCTTCTCGTCAAGGTATATATCTTTCACCGCCCGCTGTGCGGCCAGCAGCTCTTCTACCGAAACTGCCTGTTCGATCTCGTCTACCGGGTGCACGTGCTGCTGCCGGTCGAGGATAACGATCTCGTCGTGCTTGGCGGGGTAACCCAGCCGGATACGGAGCAGAAAGCGGTCCAGCTGCGCCTCCGGCAGCGGAAAGGTGCCCTCGTACTCGATTGGGTTCTGCGTCGCCAGCACCATGAACGGCTGTTCGAGGTGGTAGGTATGGCCATCCACCGTCACCTGGCGCTCTTCCATCGCCTCCAGGAGCGCCGACTGGGTCTTGGGCGTCGCCCGGTTGATCTCGTCCACGAGGACAATCTGGGCGTGGATGGGCCCGGGCCGGAATTCAAACTCGCGAGTTTTGACGTTGAAAACGCTGACCCCGGTAATATCGGACGGCAGCATGTCTGGCGTAAACTGGATACGCTGGAAGCTGCAGCCAACAGAGCGCGCCAGCGATTTAGCCAGCACTGTCTTCCCTACGCCGGGCACGTCTTCGATGAGAATATGCCCCTGGCTCAATAGGCCGAGGACCGTCATCTGCACCTCAGGCCGTTTGCCGACGATTACTTGCTCTACGTTATCGACAATGCGGTTGCCAATTTCCTGCACGTCCACCATAGTTCATTGTGCTCCTTCATACTGGACTTCCACCTGGGCCACTGGCCGAAAGATATGATATAGCAGCCTGGTCAGGCCGCAAGCGTTCGGTGACAAATCCGTGTCATTTCCTAATGTAGCAGTCGTCGGCGGTCTCGTTTGACGCCGTTGAGCTCTACCGGTAATATCGTTGCCGGATCAACCACCGCAAACCTCGTATCTTCTGACCTTGATCTGAGACGTTATCGTGAGCGTATGGCCTAGACCTACTACCGCTGTATCGTCAACGTCCTCAACGAGCCGCTCCGCATGGTCATGCGCCAGCCTGTTCCAGCCCCGCCGGGCAGACCGGTCCCGTTTCTGCCTTTTGTGTTTGGGGAGCCAGCTTCGCAGGAGCCGACTCCTCATAGAATGTCTGCTCTTCATGCCCCTGGTGGGCCTAGAGAGGAGGGAAAATGAAAGATAACGCTCGTTCCTTACTGGTCCTGACCGTGCTGATCGCACTCTTGCTTGCCGGAGCTGCGCTTGCCGTGCCGGCCCAGGCAACAAACAGCGCCCTGCAGGCTCCGGATCGGCCGGAATGGGTGGTGGCGGGGAATTTCCAGGATGAAATCTCCGGTTGCCCCGAATGGACCAACACCTGTGACGAGACCGGCATCGCCGATGCAAATGGCGACGGCGTCTTCAAGTTTGACGCCGACATACCGGCCGGCGGCTACGAGTACAAGGTTGTCGAGTACAACAACTGGGAAAATGCCCACCCACCGTCCAACGTTATCCTGAACGCGCCGGGCGGCAACGTCCGCTTTTACTTCAATCCCACGACGCACGCCGTGGCCGATTCGGTGAACCAGTGTATCGCTACCGTCGCCGGAAACTTCCAGGATGAGCTGGGCGGACCTGAGTGGGCGCCGGACAACCTGCGCACTATGATGTGGCAGGCAGCACCGGGCAGCGATGTGTACCGCTTCTCGGCCACGATCCCGGCCGGCAGTTGGGAGTTCAAAGTCGCCCGCAACGAGACCTGGGACGTTAGCTATCCCGAGAACAACGTCCCGTTTTCGATCGGCGCAGAAACGCAGGTTAACTTCGAGTACAACTGCGGCACGAATGCTGTGAGCTTTTCCTTTGGGAGCAGCGCCGGGCACGACAACAACATCTTCTGGAACGATCTCGGCCACAATAGCCGTGATTCCAGGTACCGCACGCCCGGCGGCCCGGTCGTCACCGGAACGCCAGTCACGGTCCGCCTGCGCGCCGCCAGCGGCGACCTGACCGGCGCCCGTGTCCGCGTCTGGAACGACTACACCGACGCCCAGCTCATGCTGGACATGACGCTGGTCGCCGACGACGGCGCCTACGAGTGGTGGGAGGCGACGATTCCGGCAAGCGACGTGCCGACGATCTACTGGTACCGCTTTATCGCCCTCGACGGTACGGCGACTGCCTATTACGAGGACGACGCCAGCCGCGACATGGGCTGGGGCCAGACCTTCGGGAGCAGCCCGGACTACAGCTACCAGCTAACCGTCTATGATCCCGCGTTCGAAACGCCCGAATGGGTGAAGAACGCTATCATCTACCAGATCTTCACCGACCGCTTCCGCGACGGCGATATCACCAACAATCCGGCGCCGGGCCGCTTCTTCTACGGCGAACTGGACGGGACCATCTTCCGCTCCCGCGACGACATCACCGCAACGGACCCCTGGCAGGATCTGGAGTGGAATACCGTCATCTGTGATCCGCGAGATGCGGCCGATTGCCCCGGCACCTATAGCCTCAACTTTTACGGCGGCGATCTCCAGGGCGTGCTCGACAAGCTCGACTACCTGGAGAGCATCGGCATCACGACTATCTACTTCAACCCGATCTTCGAGTCGCCTTCGAACCACAAGTATGACACGGCCGACTTCACCCAGATCTCCGAAGATTTCGGCGACGAGGCGCTCTTCCGCGCGCTGGTCGCCGAAGCGCACAGCCGCGGGATGTCTATCGTCCTCGACGGCGTCTTTAACCACACCTCCTCCGACAGCCTCTACTTCGACCGCTATGGCAACTTCGACACGGTAGGCGCGTGTGAAAGTGCCGATAGTCCCTATCGCGACTGGTACTTCTTCACCGAAGTGACGCCGGGTACCGGCCCCTGCGTGGGCAGCGACGGCACGCCAGCCGCGGCGAACTACGAGAGCTGGTTCGGCTTCGACAGCCTGCCCAAGCTCAACTCGGCCAACGCCGAAGTGCGCGACTATTTCTGGGACGGCGCCGACGGAGGAATCGCCACTATCTGGCTGGCCCCGTCGGCTCCGGGAGCCGGTGACGGCGCCGACGGCTGGCGGCTGGACGTCGGCGGCGACGTCGATCCGGGCCGGACGAACGCGCCGCTCAACGATTACTGGGAAGGCTTCCGCGATGCCGTACATTCCGTGAATCCCGAAGCGTACATCGTCATCGAAGAGTGGGGCAACGCTTCCCCATGGCTCCTCGGCGAAGAGATGGACGCGACGATGAACTACCAGTTCAGCACGGCGATGCTTGGCTTCTGGCGCGACACGACCTTCACCGACAACGACCACAACACGGGCAGCTCAGCCGGGCCAATCGAGCCTCTCAGCCCGTCGGCGCTGGACAGCCGGCTGCATAACTGGATCGAGCGCTACCCACCCGAGGCGCTCTACGCGATGATGAACCTGCTGGGCAGCCACGACACGAACCGCGCGCTCTTCATGCTCGACCACAACGCGGCCGACTCCGGCAACGACGATCTCCTTCAGAACCCAGACTACGACTGGAGCGAAGCCATCGAGCGCCTTAAGGGCGTCTGGCTGCTGCAGATGACGCTGCCCGGCGCGCCGACGACCTATTACGGCGACGAAGTGGGCCTCGTCGGCCCGACAGTCGTCGCCGGCAGTCGCTACGAGGACGACCCGTACAACCGCCAGCCTTACCCCTGGCTGGACGAGGACGAAAGCAATACGCCGCTCGGCCTGCCCCTCTACACCTTCCTGCAGAGCGAGGCCAACCAGGAGGCGCTGCGCGATTACTACCGCACACTGACCGCAGCGCGCAACAGTCATCCGGCGCTGCGTACCGGCAGCTTCGATACCCTGCTCGTGAACGACGACGACGAGATCTATGCCTACGGCCGCCTGCTTCCCGACTACAGCGACGCGGCGATCGTCATCCTCAACCGCGCCGGCACATTGGACAGCCCCGTTTCCCAGACAGTCACGGTTGACGTCTCCGGCTATCTGCCGGTCGGGGCGACGTTCGTCGAAATCTTCACCGGCGCCAGCCACGCAGTCAATGCGGAGGGCGAGCTGGTCGTGGACGTGCCCGGCGAGAGCGGCGTCGTTCTGGTGCTCGACGGCGCGCTGGATACGCCTCCGTCAGCCATCGCCGACCTGGCTGTGACGGATGTCCGCAGCGGCGAAGTAGACCTGGGATGGACGGCGAGCACGGGCGCCGATAGTTATGACGTTTATCGCAGCCCTGTCAGCGGCGGTGGCTACGAATTCGTGGGCTCCACGAGCAGCACCTCCTTCACCGACACCGGCCTGACGAACGCCGTCGCCTACTACTACGTCGTCGTCGCCGTAGACAGCACGACCGGCCTGGAGAGCGGCTGGAGCAACGAGGTTTCGGCCATCCCGCAGTACGACATCAGCACGGCCTGGTATAACCTGCAGTGGCCGCCCTCTATCGTCCATACGATCAGCACGAGTACGCCTACCGAAAACATCTACGGGCAGATCTACATTGCCGGCGTGACAGAAGCACCCGGACAGGCGCCCGGCATCCGCGCCCAGGTCGGCTTCGGCCCGGCGGGCACGCAGCCCGGCGACCCCGGCTGGAGCTGGGAAGAGATGACCTTTAACGTCCAGGCCGGCAACAACGACGAATATATGGGCAATCTCCTGCCTGACGAGGTCGGCGACTTCATCTACCTGACACGGTGGAGCGTTGACGGTGGGAACACGTGGCATTACAGCGATCTTGACGGGCCGGATGAACCGCCGGTTGACGCTCCTGGGATCCTGACGGTCGTTGCCAGCGCCGACACCACGGCGCCGCCTGCCCCGACGAATCTCGTGCTCGACGGAACGACGCCCAGCAGCATCCTGATGAGCTGGGACCCCGTCAGCGCGCCGGACCTCGCCGGATATGAGGTCTACCGCCAGCAGGTCGTCTCGCCGGAACCGCCCTTCGAGCGCATCGCCCGTCTGGGCAGCGGCGTGAACAGCTACGCCGACGAAGATGTAGAAACCGGCGCTACCTACCGCTACTACGTCGTCGCCTTTGACACCAGCTTCAACCGGTCCGACCCGTCGAACGAGATCGAGGGCACGGCGGAGTCGCGCTTCGTCGCCGTCACCTTCCGCGTGCGCGTCCCCGACTACACGCCCGGGACGGTCTACCTGGTCGGCGACATTCCTGCGCTCGGTCCGTGGAATCCCGGCCTCGTGCCAATGAACATGGTCGAAGAGGATATCTGGGAATACACGCTCGACATCCTCGACGGCACGAACCTGCAATACAAGTACACGCGTGGCTCCTGGGATACAGTGGAGTCCTGGGGCAGCATCGTCAACGTCAACAACCGCCACGTCCTGATCGAGTACGGCGACGACGGCACGATGCTCGTAGACAACACCGGCACTGCTTGGGATGACGGCAACGACGATGTGGATGCTGTCCAGTACTGGCGCGATCCGCTCGTGGTCGAAGTCTACCCGGAACCTGGCGCCACAGACGTACCGGTCGAAGGAACCACCATCAGCGTCACGTGGAGCATTCCGATGGCTCCGGGCAGCAGCTTCGAGGTCACCGGCCCGAATGGCGATCCGGTGGACGGCACGTTCAGCTATGATGAGACGACCCTGACCACCGTCTTCACGCCAGCCGGGCCGCTCGCGCCTGCAAGCATCTACACGGTGACGGTGGAAGGCCAGATCTCGGTTGGCGTGCCCAACGGCGACAGCGGCGTGCAACAGGTGCCCTACACCTGGACCTTCACCACAGAAGGCGCCCGGTCTGTTGCGGTCACCTTCCGCGTGGGCGTGCCTGACTATACGCCGGGCGCCGTCTACATCGTCGGCGATATCCCGGCCCTGGGCTCGGGCGACCCCGGCGCTGTGCCGATGACAGAGGCCGGAGGGGACGTCTGGGAATTCACGGTGGAGATCCCCGAAGGGACACAGGTGGCGTACAAGTACACGCGCGGCTCCTGGGAGACTGTCGAGTCGTGGGGCAGTATCGTTGGCGACGCCTACCGGACAATCACGGTTGATTATGGCGACGACGGCACGATGCTGGTGGATAACACCGGCACCGACTGGGACGATGCCGACGACAACGCTGATGCTGTGCGGTACTGGCGCGACCCGCTCGTCGTCGATGTCTATCCGGAACCCGGTGCAACGCAGGTGCCAATCCGTGGAACGGTCATTAGCGTGACCTGGAGCATCCCAATGGCGCCGGGCACGTCGTTTGAAGTGAGGAATCCGCTGGGCAGAGTGGTCGCCGGCACATTCACCTATGATGCGGACACGATGACGACGCTCTTCACGCCAGCGCGACCTCTGGCGCCTGTCGGCGTGCACACCGTCACCGTCAGCGACCAGATATCCATTGGCGTGCCCGGCGGCGAGAGCGGCGTGCAGCAGGTGCCGTTTTCGTGGAGCTTCAACACGCATCCGGCCCGAACCTTCCTGCCTGTCAACTTTGTCAATTAGAGCCGTCGGAGGGCGTTGATCCTGTCCTGATTGTCTGAGCAAAGCCGCCGCCAGCCGCAAGGTTGCCGGCGGCTTTCACGTGGGGTACAAGTGCAGGCTAGCTCACGGGCCTTTCTGACGGCCCGCCAAACAGAAGGAGAACGACAGTGAGACTAAGTGCCCGCAACACCCTGAAGGGAACAATCAAGGCGATCAAGCCTGGCGCCGTGAACACCGAAGTGATCATCGAGCTGCCTGGCG
>JAAYYY010000246.1 GCA_012515125.1 Chloroflexota bacterium | reverse complement strand
GGCTCGGCGCCGACGCCATCGTCATGACCACGCGCGGCTATTCCGGCCTGACTCGCTGGACGCTGGGCAGCGTCTCCGAAAAGGTCATGCGCGGCGCGACCTCGCCCGTGGTTGTCGTGCGCGAGCCTCGTCCCCTGCGGCGCATCCTCGTGCCGCTGGACGGCTCCGAGCATGGCGAGCGCGCGCTGCCGCACGCCTTCTGGCTGGCCCGCGAGAATAAGGCGCGGCTCACCCTGCTCTACGTCGTCGAGCCATTCATCGCCCTCGCGCCGCCCACGCTCGGCTGGGAACACGTCGCCATGCAGGTTGACGAGACGGCGACCGAGAAGCTGGCGCAACAGGCCGCCGCCTACCTGGAGAACGTCGCCACCCGCTACAGCACGCTCGATTTCGAGGCCGAGCCGGTGGTTCTGTACGGCCCGACCGCAGAGACCATCCTGCAGTATGCCGAGGAAAACGGCGCCGACCTGATCGCCATGGCGACGCACGGGCGTACCGGGCTGCGCCGCTGGGTCTACGGCAGCGTCACCGAGAAGGTGCTGCGCGGCGTGCACAGCTCCCTGCTCGTCGTCCGCGTGCCGGAGCACCTGCTGCACGAAGAGCCGGCACACGCCGAACAGGCCCACAACCTGTAGCGCGATTTTGTAAATCGCGCTACTGCACGAGCAGCCAGCGCACGGCCAAAAGCGATAAGCCGTAAGCTTACGGCTGAGAGCTTACGGCTGCGGTGAGCGGCACGCGCGCCGTCAGCCGGGCCCCCCCGCCCGGCTCGGAGAAGACGGCCAGGCTGCCGCCCAACGTCTGCATCCGCTCGTGCAGGCCCGCCAGGCCGATGCCCTGGCTCGGGCCCTGCATCACCCGCTGGGCGTCGAAGCCCTGTCCGTTGTCCTCCATCGTCAGCAGCACGTCGTCGCCCTCCTGCCGGAGCGTAACGACCACCTGCGTGGCGCGGGCGTGGCGGGCGACGTTGGTCAGCCCCTCCTGGACGACCCGGTAGAGCGAGATGGCGACCATCTCCGGCAGGTGGTCAATGTCCGCGCCCTGGTAGTCGATGTGCAGCCCTGTGCGCTCGCCAAACTCCTTGCACAGCCCCGCCAGGGTCACGTCAAGGCCGAGCACGTCCAGGGACGGGGTGCGCATCGCGTGGGCCAGGGAGCGGATCTGCTCCATCGTCTCTTCGGTCAGCCGAATGGCCAGGTCGATGCTCGACTCGGCCGCGGCGGGGTCCTCCTGCCACGTATCCTTGAGCATCGCCAGGCTGTAGAGCAGCGCGGTGAGCGCCTGCCCGGCCTCGTCGTGCAGCTCGCGGGAGACGCGATGGCGCTCCGACTCCTGGATGGAGATGATCTGCTGGGCAAGCTGCTGCAGCCGCTCGCCGCGCGCCAGGATTTCGCTGTAGAGGCGGGCGTTGGCGATGGCGACGCCCGCGTGCTGGCCGACCGTCGTGAAGAAGCGGCGCTGCCCCTCGTTGAATGTGGGCTGCCGGCCGAGCAGGAGCAGCACGCCCAGGACGCTGCCGCTGGCGACGAGGGGCACGGCGAAGACGTGGCGCCAGCCGTCGTCGGCGACGGCGGTCAGCCACGGCTCGGCGTCGTGGATGCGCTCCAGGTGGGCGGCCTCGACGGCGTGGGCGTAGCGGACCACCGGCCCGAGGAAGCCCACGCCGGCGGGCAGGTTGGCCAGCACCTTGTCGATGCCGGCCCGCAGCCCCCAGGTGACGCGGCTGCCGAGCTGCTCGCGCAGGGGATCGTAGGCAAAGATGGCGCCCGCCTCGACGCCGACCAGCTCGTGCAGCAGCCGGGCCAGCGTCTCTTTCACCTGGTGCGTCTCCAGCGAGCTGCCGACGGCGGCGGTGATCCGGTTGAGCTGTTCGAGCTGGGCCTGGGCCTTTTCGCGCGTCTCCATCTGTTCCTGCAGGATGGCGTTGGCATACGTCAGCTCGGCGGTGCGT
>JAAYYY010000245.1 GCA_012515125.1 Chloroflexota bacterium | reverse complement strand
CTCTCCTGCGCCGACCTGACCCTGCGCGAGGAGCAGTCCCCCGTCGTCAACCAGCAGGTCGCGGCGCTGGCGGCGCACTACGCCTACCAGTTTCTCGTCCGCCGTGAACTGACCCAGATGGCGACCACCTTCACGCTGGAGCCGGCCGTCAGCAAGAGCTACCTCCCGACAAAGCAGCGGATAGCTGCCTGTAGCATGGACCGATAACGCCGCGCGCAGCAGATAGGGCAGGTCAGGGAGCAGTGCGTGACTGCAGTGCGTGACTGGCGTCTCCACCGGCGAGCACATCCTGGCCTTCTACCGCGCCGAACTGCAGGTGCGCGGCATCCTGGACAGCGAGCAGATACGGGGCTGCCCGGCCGGGCGCCGCGTGCGCCTGGCGGGGCTGATGGTCGTGCACCAGTCGCCGCCGACGGCCAAAGGCACGCACTTTGTCACCCTGGAGGACGAGAATGGGCTGGTGGATGTGGTCGTGCGCCCGCGCCTCTACCGGCAGGTCCGGCAGATCCTGCGCCACCCCCTCCTGCTCGTCGAAGGAATCGTGCAGCGGGAGGGCGCGGTGAGCGTGCTGGCTACGGGCATCCGGCGGTTGGGGGGGTAGCCGCCGCGAGCGCGCAGGCGCGAAACGCGCCGGCTCCGGTGAGAGTAACCCTTTGGCCGCCAGTCAACAGGCTGGCGGTCTTTGTTTCTCCGGAGGTGAGTTATGGCTGCCCACGTCATCCAGTTTGCCCGGCTGGAAGAGCTCCTAGCCGAAGAGCTGCCCAACGTCGTGCGCGTCACCGCCCTCGACGTCACCGAGTCCACCTCATCGCAGATCCCCGGCCTGCGCCTCGCGGGTATCGGCGTGCACGTGCGTACCATCAACACCCAGGGCCACATCCTGGCCTGCACCCTGCCGTTAGCCAGCGTAGAGATATATGAAGTGGCGCCGCGCGACGCGGACCCGGCCTGGCAGACATACGACGACGCCTGGTCCCAGGCCGAGGCTCTCAAGGAGCGAGTGATGGCCTACCTGACGGAAAACGGCTGTGCGGTGACCGGCGCCGGCATCATTCACCTGGACGGCGTGCAGCCCATCCCGGCCACCTGGCGCTCGGACCCGGCCCAATGCATCCCTGGAGGAGAGAATGGCGATTCACGTCTATCACAACCCACACTTCCTTGACTGTAACCAGAGCGCCGGCTCGCAGTCGCCCGATCTGGCGAGCCTCTATCTCGCGGCCATCGTCGACACGGACGACCCCGAGCGGGCCTATCACCTCACCCAGCATGTCGACGCGGACTGGTACGGCCACCCGGCCGCGACAACCGTGGTGCGCTCGCGTTCCACCTCGGTCGGGGATGTGCTGGAAACGGAAGATGGCCGGCTGCTGCTCGTGGCCTCCTTCGGGTTCAGGGAGCTATCCGGACGGTTGCTCCCGGCCGGGCAGACGGCCCTCGCGGCCATGCTGCGTGCCCGCGCCGCGGACGGCAACTGGCCGGCATCCGCCCAGCAGACAGCCCGCTACCTCTACACGGCGCTGCTCTTCGCCGCGCCGCTGCTGGAGGCCTTCGCGGTAGACATCGACCGGCCGGATCCGTATCTGGCTCTTCTGGCGCGCTTTGCCGCCGAGCAGGGCCGCTGGGCGCTGGCCCAGGCCCACGGAGGAGACCCGTGATGGTTGCCCGGCTGCCCCTTGTCTACAACGACAGACCTCAACCCGCCCCGCCCCGCCGGCGCATCGCCGACCTGCCTGCCTCCGAGCGGCCACTATACCGACTGCATGAGCACGGCAGCAGCGCGCTGAGCAACGCCGAGCTGCTCGCCCTGCTGCTCGGCCGGGCTGACGCACTGGATTTGGCTCAGGAGCTGCTCATTCGCTTTGGCTCTTTGCACCGTCTGGCGCGGGCGAACCAACAAACAGTGACGCGCGTGCGTGGTATCGGTCCGGCCCAGGCCGCCCGGCTGGCGGCAGCGCTGGAGCTGGGCCGCCGCCTGCAGCTGCCCGACGGCGAGGCGCAGCCGCGCATCACCTGCCCCTCCGACGCGGCGGCTTTGCTGGCCCCGGCGATGGCCGCGCTCGACCAGGAAGAGCTGCGCGTCATCCTCCTGGACACGCGCAACCGGGTGCTGGGCATCCCCACTATCTATAAAGGCAGCCTCAACACCAGCGTCGTGCGCGTGGGCGAGATCTTCCG
>JAAYYY010000244.1 GCA_012515125.1 Chloroflexota bacterium | reverse complement strand
GCCGAGCTGCTCGAAGGCCAGCTCGCAGGCGAGGGCCGCGTAGTAGGAATCGCCGTTGCCCGTGATGAAGACGCGCTGCAGGGCGGCGGACGGCAAGGCGTCCAGAACGCGGCGCACCTCACGGTCGATAGGCTCAACCTGGTCGCGAGTGAGTCGGGGCAGGTCTTTGAGCTGCGCGAGCATTACTTCCGGCTTCATTGCTGCCATTGCCAATCCTCACTCGTCAGGGGTAGCCGGGGGCGAGCCGCCACGTTCCGGCCTCTTTCACCAGGACGGCGGGCCGCAGCCCAAACGGCTCCGGCGCGATACCCTGGTCGATGTGCATCAGCTCGATGCGCTCGGCGACGAAGCGCAGCACAACGTAGTCCTCGTGCGCGGGCCCTGCCGGCCAGAAGGCGGCGAAGCTCTCCCGCCAGTAACGCTGCCGCAGGGCAACGTCGCGCTCCACGGTTGCCCGGCCCAGCAGGGTGACGTAAGCGGCCTCGGCGGGCAGCTCATAGGCCACGGTCGCCCGGCTATCCTGGGCCAGCTCCTGCACTTTGCGTGAGGCGGCGCTGGCGCCAAACCAGAGCACAAGCTCCTCTTCCGGGCCGAAAGGCTGCATCAGCCGGGCGTTGATCGCGCCCGATTCGCCGCCTGTGATCAGGAAGCACAGGCCGGCTTTTTCCATGATGTTGCGCGTGGCGTCGAGCAGGGCGGTGACAGAGTGTTCGTTCACGCGGGATCTCCTTCCGTTTGTGTTCTGCAGCGCCGTGCCATTATAGAGCGTCTGCGTTTCGGGCGGTAACCGTTCGCGCCGGGGCAGGGGGTGGTACACTAGGGCGTGACGCTAGCCGCTTATCGCAGGCGCCATGATGAATGCCAGCCTCTTACAACAGGTCCAACAGGTCAGCGCCCTGCTTCTTGAACAGAGGGCGACAGTCGCCGTGGCAGAGTCCTGTACCGGTGGGCTGCTCGGCCACTGGCTGACGAGCATCCCCGGCAGCTCGGGCTATTTCCTGGGCGGCCTGATCTGCTACAGCACCGAATCGAAGCGGGAGCTGCTGGGCGTCAGCCCGGAGACGCTGCGCCGCTATGGGCCGGTCAGCGGGGAGACGGCGCAAGAGATGGCGGCGCGGGTGCGCCTATTGTTTGGGGCGAGCTATGCGCTGGCGATTACCGGCATTGCCGGCCCTGCTCCAGGGGATGCGGGAGAGCCGGTTGGGCTGATTTTCGTGAGTATGGCGAGTGAGAAACTATCGCTATACGAAAAACACCGGTTCGAGGGAGAGCGACTGGAGAATAAGGAGCAGGCGGTGGCGGCGGCGCTGGCGCTGTTAGTGCGGTGCATGCGGGATGGCTGCCAGGGTCTCTAGGGCGTATTGGGTTCGTCCGAGGCCGGCACGGGGGCGGGCTTGACGACGCGAATACCCTGCTGTCCGGGCCGGATCACGATCTGGATGGGGCCGGGACCGGTTAACCGGCGCAAAATGTGGTCTGGCAGGACGACGTGTAACTCGTCGAGCCTGCCGTTCATGATCCGGTCGTAGACTTCGCGCTGCGCATGACGCAGCAGGGCGCGATCTTCTTGCTGTCCAACCTTGTATTCCTCGAAACTAATTTCTACACGGTTATTGATCGGGTCAATGCGATGGATCAGCCCGGCATCCAGGCGCGCTGTCTTCACCTGCCCAGAGATAGCCACCTTCATCTGCGGCACGACGTCCTCCAGATCGGGGCGGGCGCCGTTGCGAAACATCTGCAAATTCACCTGCTCCCAGTATTCGCCGAGGATGTTGTTCTTGATGCCGACGGGCATATCGGTGGCCCGGATGGCATTCTGGATGGCGTTCCAGGCAGCCCCATTATAATCGGCATTTTTGCCGACGACGTTACGCACGACGCCGGCGACGATAACGGGATCGCGGAAATAGGTGCTCATCAGAGCGCCCGACGCCTCGCCGTC
>JAAYYY010000007.1 GCA_012515125.1 Chloroflexota bacterium | reverse complement strand
ATCATCCGCTTCAGCGCCGCCGACGTGCCGCCGAAAGAGAGTGCGGTACAGGGCGTCAACTGCATGTCGCTCCGCGCCGATACGACAGTTGCCCTTGCCGCCGCGAAGCTCTGAGCAGGACGCTCTGCTCGCGCTGCAGAGCCGGTTGCGGGGCTGCCGCCTCTGCCTGGAGGCCGGCTACGACATCCGCTCGGCGCCGGTCGTCAGCGGCCCGCCCGGGGCAGAGGTAATGCTGATCGGCCAGGCGCCGGGGCGCACGGAAGCCGAAACGGGCAATCCATTCCACGGCCCGAGCGGGCGCCGCCTCTTTCGCTGGCTGCAGACAGCCGGTTGGGAGGAAGAGGAGTTCCGCCGGCGCCACCATTTTGCCGCCGTCACCCGCTGCTATCCGGGACCCCACCCTTCCGGGCGTGGCGACCGCGTGCCCACCCGCCAGGAGCAGGCGCTCTGCCGGCCGTACCTGGACGCCGAGATCGGTCTGGTCAACCCGCGGCTAATCATCACAGTCGGGGGCCTTGCCCTGCGTCTCTTTTTCCCTGCCTCCCGGCGGCTTAGCGACCTCGTCGGCCTGGCCTTCTACTTCCCGCCGGATGCGCTGGCGCCGCCGGCAGCCTATGAGACAGCGCGTGCGCAGGAGCTGGTCCGGTTCGACCCATCGCTGAATCGCGAAGGTCGCTGGCTCGTGCCGCTCCCCCATCCGTCCGGCGCCAGCCTGTGGCACAACGACCCGCACAACCAGCAGCGGCTGCAGCACGCCCTGGCTATCGTCGCCGGCATCCGCCGCCATTGTGACCTTTGAGCAGGCCGGCTGTGCTGCCCGCCGCCCTTTTTAGACGCCCGGTGAGCAAAAAGTGTGCGGCGCCGGCCTGTCTGTTATAGTTGGCGCTTATGAACCGTGTGCGCCCCTACGCCCTCGTGGGGTTACTGCTGCTCTTCGTCGCTGCCTACGCTCCGGCGCTGAACGCTGCCCCCGCCGGCCAGAGTGCCACCGAGATCTTTAATCTGGTTAACCAGCTGCGCGCCGAGCACGGGCTTCCACCCTACCAGTACAATGCCACACTGGCTGCCGCCGCGCAGAACCATGCGAACTGGATGGCGGCCAACGTGGCCTACTCGCACACGCAGCACGATGGCTCCACACCACAAATGCGGGCCAGCGCGGCCGGCTATAACGGGTTTGTCACGGAAATCATCGTCGGCGGCAGCAACATGACGCCCCAGCAGGGGTTGATCTGGTGGCGTAACAGCGCCCTGCACTACTCGAACATGGTTTCCAACCGCTATTTCGAGGCGGGCGCCGCATTTGCCACCAACGGCAGCCAGAATATGTACGTCATGGTCATCGGCCGGCCGTCGAACAGCCCGGCCGCGCCGGCTGCGGCAGCTGCCGACCCGCTGCCGGGAGCGATCCAGGTCATCCCCATCCAGCTTGCCCAGCCACGCGAGGATGGCTCCATCGTCCATACGGTCGGGCCGGGGCAGGCGTTGTGGCAGATTGCCGCCCACTACGAGGTTGAGCTAAGCCAGATCTTGCTGATCAACAGCCTGGACGAAGACCACATCATCCAGCCAGGCGACGAGATCTGGATCCGCTTGGCCGAAGGGCAGCCACCGCCGCCGACGCCCACGCCGCCCCTGTCCCATACCGTCCGCGAGGGCGAGAATCCCTGGATGATTGCCGCCCGCTACGACGTGGACCTTTTCACCATCTTCTACCTCAACGGTTTCGATGAAAACGTGCTGCTCCATCCGGGCGACGAGGTGCGTGTCCGGCTCGCCCCCGGAGAAGATCCGCCGCCAACGCCCACGCCGAAACTACATCACGTCGTCCGGGAGGGCGACACCCTGTGGACGGTGGCGGCGCTCCATAGCCTGACGCTGGACGAGCTGCTGGCGCTCAATGGCCTCACGACCGACGCGGTGCTGCAGGTTGGCGACCAGCTGTTGATCCGCGAGATGCCCACCCCCACGCCGGAACCGGTCACAGCGACGCCGACGCCTGAAGCGGAGCCGCCGACGCCAACCGAGACGGCCCCCGCCAGCAAGACCGTAGCGGCCTCATCGTTACTCGCTCTGGCTGAGGGCCCGGTTTTACCCACGCCTACGCCGGAGCCTTCCCCAACGCCCGCCGAAGAAGCCGGCGGCGCTGACTCGATATTCACCGGCTCCGTCATCTTTGCCCTTCTTGTCCTGGGCGGAGCCGCCTGGCTCTTCTCGCGCGGCCGCATCTAGGTATGCCCCCTTTCCCGGCAATAAAAAAGGGCCGCTGGTGAAATACACCAGCGGCCCTGATTAACTGGATGGCCGATTCCTAGCCCCGGCCCGCCTGTACCGGCTGGTCGCCGGAATGGGCGCCGGGCGTTGGAATCACCACGCGCGTCTTGCCTTCCTCGCCGTCCGGCGTTAGCGATACCGGCGCGACGACGGTCTCCAGCAGCGCCAGGTCCAGAACCTCGTCCAGATGGCTGACCGCTACCAGATTCAGTTCCTTGCGGACCTGTTCGGGAAGTTCCTGCAGATCCTTGGCATTGTCCTTCGGCAGGATCACGGTCTTGATGCCTGCGCGATGGGCAGCAATGGCCTTCGACTTCAGGCCGCCAATCGCCAGCACCTTACCACGCAGCGTGACCTCGCCGGTCATGGCGACGTCGCGGCGCACCGGGCGCTGCGTGAAGGCCGAGATGATCGCCGTCGCCATGGCGATGCCGGCGCTCGGACCGTCCTTCGGCTGCGCGCCGGCCGGCACGTGGATATGGATGTTCACCCGGTCAAAGACCATCGGGTCCAGCCCCAGGCTGCGGGCATGGGAGCGCGCATAGGTCAATGCGGCCTGCGCCGACTCCTGCATGACTTCGCCCAACGAGCCTGTCAGGGTGATCTTGCCACTGCCTTCGCTGATGCCTACCTCGATGGCCAGGATGTCGCCGCCAAATCCATTGACGGCCAGACCGGTCGCCACGCCAATTTCGTCCTTTTCCTCGGCGATGCTCTGGGTGAACTTCTCCGGTCCCAGGAATCCTTCCACCTCGTCGGCGGTTACGGTGAACGGCCCGCTCTCGCCGCTGGCAATCTTCACCGCCAGCTTGCGCACGACGGTGCCGATGCTGCGCTCAAGCTGGCGCACGCCCGCTTCGCGCGTGTAGTGGCGCGCGATATACCGTAGCGTCGGCTCTTCGATGGTCACGTCTACATCCACAAGCCCGTGCCCGGCAAGCTGCTTCTTGAGCAGATAACCCTGGGCAATAGCCACTTTCTCATCTTCGATGTACCCGGGCATGTGGATCGATTCCATCCGGTCCAGCAATGGCGCCGGGATGGTGCTCAGCGTATTCGACGT
>JAAYYY010000025.1 GCA_012515125.1 Chloroflexota bacterium | reverse complement strand
GCCCCGGCGACCACGCGCGTGATAGGCGAGCCGCTAAAAACGGAGAGCGCTACCTGTCCGGCCAGCAGCGCCTGCTGCTCATTCTCAACCTTGTTGACGAACAACGCCGCTCGCGCCCCGGCCGGCAGCTCCTTCAGACCGCCTTCTTCGCTGGCGGCGAGCCGGGCCAGCAGGGCCGGCGTGAGCTGTTCCTCCGGCGTGATGCCCAGCCAGGCCGCAACACGTTCCGGCCGGTGAGCCACCTGTTGGAGCGGGCCGGACAGGGCGTCGATCCCCACCAGGGCGACGAGCAGGGTGACGCCCAGGGGTAGGGCCGGCTCGTGAGCGGCGGGCAGCTTGACCGGCCGCTGGGCCGCGCCGTCGGCCTCCACGACAACCACGTCCACGTCGGGCCGGGCCAGCCATTGCCGCGGCACGTCCGGCTCCACGCCGGCTGCTTTGTGCGGGCCAACCTCGCGCGTCACCAGGCAGCAGCCCGCGGTCACCAGCGCCGCCGCCAGCGCCTCGTCGTCGCCGGCCGGGCACGCAGCGGGGGCCAGGGCCAGCTCGTGGGAGGCAATGCGCGTCGTCGTGGTCAGTACCACACGCTGCCCGGCGGCGACGAGCGACCGTCCGAGCGCCAGCATCAGGCTGGTCTTTCCGCCGCCGCCGACCAGGGCGACGAGATCGCCGGGCCGCACGCCCAGCGCGACTGCGACGCCGGTCATCGCTGCAGCCGGTTCAGCCAGACCAGCACGGCCTCCAGCACGCCGGCGCCCACGGCGAGAGCCTTGTCTGATATCTGGAAGCAGGCGGCGACGTCGCCCCGCGCGTCCACGTCGCCAATCTTCATCTCCCGGTTGACGGTTGTGCCGCTGGCGAGCAGCCCGCGCACGACGCCGGCAAATGGGGCGTTCACAGCCACCCCCGCGACGTGGCCGAGAAGCTCGCCCTCGACGACCAGGTCGCCAATCTCCCGCTGCCAGATGACGACGCCATCGGCCGGCGCGCGCAGCACCCGCTCGGCTCCTTTACCGGCAATGACGCCAGGCTGGCCGGTGTCGGGCAGCGCCGTGCCTCGCCAGAGGACGCGCCCCATACCGTGACCGCGCATCGTCTCGACCACGGCGTCGCAGTCGTCGCCGGCGGTGAAGCCAGGCCCCAGGGCGATGACTAGGGGCGCCTGGTCGCGGTGGGTGTCGATGTTGCGCTTGGTCAGACGGGCATCGACGACAACCTGTGCCGGCCGGGGCAGCGCCGCCAGCACCGGCTCCAGCGTGGGCGCAACCAGGACGGGAATGACGCCGCTTCCGGCCAGCGCGGCTGCCTCGGCAGCGTCGCTCGCCCGCCGGGCGCGCAGATCCTCGACGGCTACCTCGCCGTCGTTGACCGCGCCGGCAAGGGCGACAGTGCGCCGCACGACCAGCGGCTCGGGCAGCTCAAGGATGATCAGGGGGAAGCCGGCGCGGTGCAGGCGGGCGGCGACGCCGGTCGCCAGGTCGCCGCCGCCGCGCAGAATCACCAGAAAGTCACGAAATAGCATGGGAAAATCTGGGCCGCTCAGTGGCGGCTTTCGGGGGTGGGGTTGCTCATCGGCTGCCCGTCGCCGCCGCGCTGCTGCTGGATAATCTGGGCCATGATGCTCACGGCGATCTCTTCAGGCGTCTCGGCGCCCAGCTCCAGCCCCACGGGCGACTGGACGCGGGCGAAGAGCGCCTCGTCTACGCCGTCTTCGCGCAGCAGCTCTTTGGTGTGCTCCCAGCGGCGGCGGCTGCCGATGACGCCAATGTAGGGCGCCGGCGATTCCAGAATGGCGGGCAGGATCTGGCGGTCGATGAGCACGTTGCGCGTGAGCAGGACGACGAAGGTCGAGCGGTTAATCGGCTGCTGTTCGAGCGCGGCCTGAATTGGGCCCGGCAGGTAGTGGTCGGCTTCCGGCACGTGCTCGGGCGAGGCCAGCTCCTCGCGGTCGTCGGCGACGATTACGCGGTAGCCCAGCCAGTGGGCCAGAGAGGCGACGGCTTTGCCCACGTGCCCGGCGCCGATGACGTAGACGGTGGCAGGGGGCAGGTATGGTTCCACGTAGATCTCCACTTCGCCGCCGCAGACGCCCGGGTCGCCCCGTTGGGGATCGACCAGGCTGTAGGGCACGAGCCGCGTCTCGCCACTGGCCAGCGCTTCCTGGGCGGCAGCGAGCACGCGGGCTTCCATCTCGCCGCCGCCGACTGTGCCGCTGAAATGGCCGTCTTCGTAGACGAGCATCTTGGCCCCGGCGTGGCGGGGCACCGAGCCGCGCGCCCGGACGACGGTCGCCAGCGCCACCGCGGCGCCTCTCTCCTGGGCGGCGAGCAACTCCTGCAGGATGGTAAACTGGTCGTCTTGCATGGCCTCAAGTGTACCAGCAAAACGACCTATTCTCCACGCGGCGCTGGCAGGGCGGCTTCAGCTACGCGGCTTTAGCTGCGGCCCATCGGGGCTGTCGATGATGTCGAACCCGGCGGCGCGGATCTCGTCACGCAGGCGGTCGGCCTCGGCCCAGTTTTTCACCGCCCGCGCCTGCTCCCGTTGGGCCAGCAGGGTCTGGATCGTCTCCGGTACTTCCGTCTCCGGCGGCGCCCATTCGCCCAGGCGCAGGCCCAGGATGCGGTCGGCGGCGAGCACGGTGCCCTTCTTGAAGGCGTCGGGCAGGTTGCCCCGGGCCACTTCCCAGATGACGGCGAGGGCCTGTGGCGTGTTCAGATCGTCGTCTATGGCAGCCATGAAGCGGTCGAGCGCCGTCTCGTCGGCCGGGCCGGGCGCGCCCCAGCCGTAGACGTGCTGGCGCAGCCGGTTCAGCGCCGTGGCGGCGCCGTCCATCGCCTCCCAGTTGAAGTTCAGGCGGGAGCGGTAATGGGCGTTGAGGCAGAGGTAGCGGTAGCTGAGCGGGTCGTAGCCCTCGTCGATCAGCGTCTGCAGCCGCAGGAACTCGCCGGCCGACTTGGCCATCTTCTCGCCGCTCGTCACCAGGAAGTAGCCGTGCATCCAGAAGTTGGCGAGCCGGGTTTTGTAGCAGGCCTCCGACTGGGCGATCTCGTTGGTGTGGTGGACGGGGATGTGGTCTTCGCCGCCGCAGTGGATGTCGAAATATGGCCCCAGGTATTTGGCGGCCATTGCCGAGCACTCGATGTGCCAGCCGGGGAAGCCGACGCCCCACGGGCTGTCCCACTCCATCTGCCGCTGTTCGCCGGGCGGGCTGAACTTCCAGAGGGCAAAGTCGGTCGGGTTGCGTTTTTCACCCAGATCGACGCGCGCCCCGGCCTGCAGCCCTTCCACGTCCAGCCGGGCAAGGGCGCCATAGTCGGCCAGCCGGCTGGTGTCGAAGTAGACGCCGTCGGAGGTGAGATAGGTGTAGCCCTGCTCCTCGATGCACTGGATGAGCGCGATCTGTTCCGCGATGTGGTCGGTCGCCTTCGGCCAGATATGCGGCTCGAGCACGTTGAGCGCCGCCAGATCCCGGCGGAAGGCCTCTGTGAAGAACTTGGCGATCTCCCACGCCGATTTCCCCGTGCGCCGCGAGCCTTTCTCCATCTTGTCTTCGCCCGTATCGGCGTCGGAGACGAGGTGGCCGACGTCGGTGATGTTCTGCACGTGCAGCACGTCGTAGCTGTGCGCCTCCAGCGTGCGGCGCAGGATGTCCTCAAAGATGTAGGTGCGCAGATTGCCGATGTGGGCGTAGTCGTAGACGGTCAGGCCGCAGGCGTAGAGGCCCACGCGCGGCGGCTGCAATGGCTCAAACTCCCTCACCTGCCGGCTGTAGGTGTCGTATAGTCGTAATGCCATCTAGGATGATCCCTGTCGAAACGGCACAGCCGTGCCGGGTCAATTTGCCTCTATTGTACACTGGTTTGTTCCACCAGTCCTTCAATCTGGCGATGGCGTGGGCAAGATAGGGCGCTGCTCAGTCGAGGGCGGCGACCGTCAGGGGAATAGGCGGCAGGTCGCGGAGGACGACGGAATCGGGCTGCCGGGTGGGCGGCGCCGCGAGCTGGATGGTATCCAGAATGGCAAAACGCTTGCCCGGCTGGACCTGCGAAAGCACGACTCGTTTGGCCGTATACAGGTATTGGATGGCGGAAATAGGGGCCGGCGCTGCCAGGGCGGGCGGGATGCGTTCCAGGGCCGTGACGTGCGGCTGCCAGCCATCCCCACTCGGGTAATGCAGGCTCGCGCCGGCCCGCAGCAAGGCCTCCTCCAGGAGGGCAGCCAAACGGCGCAGCGCCGAGGTCATATACAGATCCCAGCGCAGGACGTTGTATTGCCAGAAGGGGTGATCGGCCCAGGCCAGGGAAGCCGCCGTCACCGGGATAGGAGCGAGGGCGCCAAGCTGCCCGCGCAATTCGGCGAGCAGGCGCTTGAGCCCGCCATTCTTGGGGGGTGTGAAGCGCTGGCCGGTGAAGTGGATGCGCGCCTGCGGCCGACCGCCATAACGCTGTTGCAGCCCCTGTTGCAGGCGCCGCAGCCGGGGTAGATCCCGGATCGACGGCTCCACAATCACACAGATGTCTCCGGGTTGGGCGGCAGGTATGCTCATCGTAGCTTTCCTCCTCTCAGGCATTAACTACCCTTTTCCCTTCCGGCCACCGATTATGGGCTGTGGGTACCCTGATGCAACCGCGCTCCCTCGACCAGGTGGATAGCCAATAAGTACTATTTGGGCTACTCAAATGCTGCCGGCCGCAGCGGATCGACCAGATGGGCCTGCACTTCCGCCAGATGACGGGCATCTGTGCGGCTGGCCGATAGCGGCGGCAGCGCGTCGAAGGGGAAGAAGCTGACGGCGAGGATTTCGTGGTCGGGATCGGGCCGCCCGCCGAGCAGATCGCAGAGAAAGATGAGCTTGTAAGCGTGGTAGAAGTCCGCCGGGGACTGGCTGCGGTTGGCGTCGAAGACGCCGATCAGCTTGCGCGCGGCGACGTCGTAGCCGCTTTCTTCCCGCACCTCGCGCACGATCATCTCTGCCGGCCCCACGCCGACGTCGGCCCAGCCGCCGGGCAGGCACCAGCGCCCGTCGCTCTTTTCCTGCACCAGCAGGATGCGCCCATCGCGGACGACCGCGCCGCGCACGTCTATCTTGGGCGTGGCGTAGCCGGCCTGGTCGCGGAATTCGGCCAGCAGCGGCTCTGCCTGGAGCGTACTGTGGTGGGCGACGATATCGGCAGCCAGCGCGAGGAGCCGGTCGTAACGCTCCCGGTCATAATCGTCGCGAGTGTAAGCCCGGCCGGACTGGGCCAGCGCCTCAATCTCTCGCGCCCAGGCCAGCCATTGGGGAACGCTCAAGAACTGGGCCTTCGCAGGACTATTGACTGCCGGCCGATCCCTGGTCCCCGTTCCGCGATCCCTTCAGCGCCCTCCACACCTTCTCCGGCGTGTAGGGGATCTGCCTGATCCAGACGCCCGTGGCGTCGTAGATGGCGCTGGCGAGGGCCGGGGCGACGCCGTCCTTGGGGATCTCGGCGATAGCCTTGGCGCCGAACGGGCCGCTCGGCTCTACGGTCTGCACGAGGATGACGTCCATCTCCGGCATCTCGTCGGCGCGGTAAATCTTGTAGGGGCCAAAGGCGGGGTTGAGCAGGTTGCCCTCGGCGTCGTAGACCATCTCCTCGCAGTGGCCGTAGCCCAGCGCCTGGGTCATGCCGCCTTCCACCTGCCCGCTGGCCGTGATCGGGTTGATCGCCACGCCGCAGTCCACGGCCATGACCAGCTTTTTGACTGTCACCTGCCCGGTCTCCGTATCCACCTCGACCTCGGCGAACTGCGCGGCGAAGGGCGGCGGCGACTCGTGGCTGACGAAGCTGGCGGTGCCCATGATCTGCCGCTGGTCCTGCTGGTGCAGCGAGTGCAGGGCCACGTCCTGCAGGGTGACGCTGCGGCCGTCCGGGGCGTGGGCCTCGCCGTTGCGCAGGGTGATGCCTTCGGTCGTGTCCAGGTCGAGCATGAGGGCGACGCGCTCCAGGATCTGCTCCCGAACGTCCTCCGCGGCCCGCTTGACGGCCATGCCGCTGATGTAGGTCGTGCTGCTGGCGTAGGCGCCGGTGTCGAACGGCGTCATGTCCGTGTCGCTGGAGTAGATGATGATCTGCTCCAGGGGCACGCCGAGCACTTCCGCGGCGATCTGGCTGAGCACGGTGTCGCTGCCCGTGCCCAGGTCGGTGGCGCCGACGAGCACGTTGAAGCTGCCGTCGTCGTTGATCTTGATGCTCGCGCCGCCCATGTCCAGACCGGGGATGGCCGTCCCGTGCATGGCGATGGCGACGCCCAGCCCGCGCCGCAGATACGGCTTGCCCGGCACCGTGTGCCAGTCCGGGTCGTAGCGCCGCTGCCAGTTGATCGCCTGCATGCCCTGGGCCACACACTCGTCGAGGCCGCTGCTGAGGATCACGGGCACGTCAGTCACGTTCTCAATATCCCCTTCGCCCAGGTGGGGGGCGATGGTGACCGGATCGCCGGCGCGCACGTAGTTCTTGGCCTTGAACTCGATCACGTCCATACCCAGCGCCTCGGCGATCTCCTCCATGTGCACTTCCAGGGCGAAGAGCGCCTGAGGCGCGCCGTAGCCCCGGTAGGCGCCGGGCACGGGGATGTTGGTGTAGACGACGTAACATTCAAAGCGCTTGTGCTCGCTCTTATAGGTGCTCAGCCCGCGCAGGCCGCTGACCGTCTGCACGGTCAGCCCGTGGGTGGCGTAAGGGCCGGTGTTGCCGACGATGCGCATCTCCTGGGCGACGAGCGTGCCGTCGTCGTTGACGCCGCTCTTGAAGGTGATCGTCTGCGGGTGGCGCGTGCGGCTGCTGCGGAACTCCTCCGCGCGGGTCAGCTCCAGGCGCACCGGCCGGCCCGTGGCAATGGTCAGATGGCCGACGATGTCCTCGATGAGCATCTCCTGCTTGGCGCCGAAGCCGCCGCCAATGCGCGGCTTGATCACCCGGATGCGGCGCACCGGCAGGCCGAGCAGGGGCGCGACCATGCGCCGCACGTGGAAGGGCACCTGCGTGCTCGTGCGGATGACCAGCCGCTCGTCGCTGTCCCAGTAGCTGATGGCGATGTGCGGCTCGATGGGCGCCTGCTGCACCTGGTGTACCCGGTAGGTCCACTCGAAGACGTGGTCGGCTTCGGCAAAACCCTGTTCCACGTCGCCGACCTCGGCGTGGATATAGTGGCTGACGTTGTGCTCGGGGTCGTGGGCGCCGCTGCCGGCCATCTCCGGCTCGTCGTGGATGACGGGCGCGCCTTCTTTCATCGCCTCATTCTCGTCGAAGACGGCGGGCAGCACCTCGTACTGGACTTTGATCAGCTTCAGCGCCTGCTCGGCGATCTCCTCCGACTCGGCGGCGACGGCGGCGACGCGGTCGCCCACGTAGCGCACCTTGTTGTCGAAGCTGACCTGGTCGTAGGGGCGCGGGTTCGGGTAGCTCTGCCCGCCGGAGGCGTAGCGCACGCGCCTGACGTTCTTGTAGTGGAGGACGGCGTGCACGCCGGGCAGGGCGAGCGCCTCGCTGTCGTCGATGTCGAGAATGCGGGCGTGGGCGTGCGGGCTGGTGAGTAGCTTCGCATAGAGCATGCCCCGCATCTCGAAATCGTCGGTGAAAGCCGGGTTGCCCTTGACCAGCTTGACGGCGTCTACCTTTGGCTCTGACTTGCCTACGACCTGCATCTCCGGCGCGGCCGGGGAGACGATAAACTTGGGCGGGCGCACGGTGCGTGTTTGCACCTCCGGCCCATCCTGTTCGGCCGTCGGCCAGCCCTCATCGCCGTCGCCCTCGCGCACGCCGCGGAAGAAGTCGAGGTAATCCTGCTCGATCAGGTGCACCGGCGTCAGCACCAGCGGCTCCACCGTCGTTGGCGGCTCGCCGCGCAGCACGGCTGCCGCTTCTAGGATCGCCTGCACGGGCTTGACGTAGCCCGTCTCCCGGTCGAGGATGCCGGAGAGGGCGTCGCGCACCTCGGCTTCCGTGGGATTGGGGTTGCGGTCGAGCAGCGCCTTCGCCGCCAGGACCATAGCCGGCGTGGCGTAGCCGCTCTGGATGGCGCCGGTCCGGATGAACGCCTCCTGGATCGGGTGGAGCTGCAGCCCCTGAGAGAGGCCTTCTACGGTCTCGACCGTTTTCCCGTCGGCCTGGGCTGCCAGGAGAATGTCGGCGCTGACCAGCCGGCCGTCTACGAGCACGGCTGCCGCGCCGGTCTCGCCTGTGTTGCTGCCGAAGCGCACGCTAAAGAGGCCTTCGCGCCGCAACACCTTGAGCAGCGTGTCGGCGGGCCTGATTTCCAGTTGGCGTTCCTGTCCGTTAAGGGTGAGGGTAATGTTCATGGGGCTGCGTCCAGTTAGAAGTTGGAAGTCAGAAGTCGGTGGTCAGTGATTGGTTACTGATGCTTCGTCGAGCTGGGCGACGGCGCGGCGGCTGAGGATGGCGGCCATTTCCCGGCGGTAGGCGGCGCTGCCCCGAAAGTCGCCGGGAGGGTCGAGCGCCTCTATCTCGTCGGGCGCGATCAGCCGGGGCGTGGCGGCGATGCCGGTGAGCGCCAGCCGCAGCTCGCCCCGCTCGTCGCGGCGGGCCAGGGCGGCGACGATGGACGTGTCGAGCGGCGTGCGACCCACGCGGGCCTGGCCCACCTGCCCGCCGATGGCGACGGTCACTTCGACGATGATCGCGTTCTGGAGCTGGCCGGCTATCTCGCTCAGATAATCGGCGAGGTTGAGCGTATGCGTGCCGGCCGGCGTTTCCAACGTGACGACGGCGTCGTGGACCAGCAGCGCGGCGAGTAGCTCGCTTTCCCAATCGGCGCCGGCGATGACGCCGCCCACGGTGGACTGATGGCGGAACGTGTTGGGGCCTTCCCGCAGGGCGCCTTCCTTCAGCAGCGGCGGCACGGCGGGGTGCTCGGCGAGCGCCTGCAGGGGCGTGAGCGCGCCGATGGTGAGGCGGTCGCCGCCGTCCTGAATGCCGGCCGGGCAAAGCCCCTGCAGATCGACAACCTCGTCAATCTCCTGCTCGTCCAGCCTGGGCACGAGGCTGGTGCCGCCGGCGACGAGCGCCGTGCGCAGGCCCGGCCGAGCCAGCAGTTGTAAGGCTTCGGTCATGGTTTGGGGGCGGTGGTAGGCTTGAATCGGGGCCATGAAACGTCTCTCCTGCGGTCTGGTTCGAGCGTTCCGGCGCCAGTACGGGCGCGGATGTGGTCCTATTCTGGCGCGAACTGGCGTTTGGGGCAAGAGCAGGGGGCCGGTGGTTGAACCTATCTTAGGGCAGGTACTGGTCGAGATTGGCTGAGGACGTGGCGCCACAGCCCTGATTCTGATAGCGCGGGCGCTGGCAACGCCAGCGCTTTTTGCTGCTTCCCCTCCTCATTTTGTGTTATGCTATGCGCGCCAGTAATGGGCCATTTTGTCCAAAAATCATCAAGCACCACACGTCGCAAACAGGAGGAACTGCCATGCCGACGATTGATTGCCTGGAGGTGTTGAAGCAGGGGCTGCCGGAGAACGGGCTGCCGCGGCGTCACGTCGTCATCGTCGGCGCGGGCATCGCCGGGCTGACGGCGGGGCTGCTCCTGAACCAAGCCGGGCACCGGGTCACGATTCTGGAGGCGCAGAACCGGCTCGGCGGCCGGATCTATACCTATCGTGGCTTTCCGGGCAAGATGTACGGCGAGTTTGGGGCGATGCGCTTCCCGCGCCAGCACCGGCTCGGGCAGCACCTGATCCACGAGCGCTTTCAGCTTGAGACGGCGCCGTTCGGGATGGTTGACGATGACACGTTCATCTACCTGAACCACACGGCGCTGCGCCGCAGCCTCTTTAAGCCCGGTGAGGCCGGCTACATTCTGCCGGAGGCGGAGCTAAAGATGCTGCCGGCCGATCTGCTGCGCTCGGCCGTGCAGCCGCTCATCGACCTGATGGCCGAAGAAGATGGCTGGGAGCGGCTGGTGGCCCAGTACGACTCGTATTCGCTGATCGACTACTTCCAGGAATGCACGCTCAGCCCGCAGGCGCTGGAGATGATCGGCCCGCTCTTTAACCTGGAAGGGCGGCTCCATTTCTCTCTGGTCGAGTGGTTCATCCACTATTACGAGGACGTGTTCGGCGATCTCGTCTACCTCGTGGATGGCGCCGACTCGCTACCCTATGCCTTCGCCCCGCTGCTGATGGATAACATTCGCTTCGGCGCGGAGGTGCGGGCTATCGAACAGGGGCCGGATGGCGTGCGCGTCCATTTCCGCAACCCGGCCGGCTACGCGCAGAGCGTGACCGCCGACGAATGCCTGCTGACCGTGCCCTTTTCCCTGGTCCGGCACATGGAAATCGAGGGGCTGGACGCCAACAAATGGTACACGATCCGCAACGTCTACTACGACCGGGCGCACAAGATCTTCATGCAGTTCGGCGAGCGCTGGTGGCAGACAAAATACCAGATCGAGCACGGCGTCACCGTCACCGACCTGGCGATCCGCAACGTCGTCTATACGCCGGCCGGGCAGGACGAGCGCTTCGCCAAAGGGGTGCTCATCGCCTCTTATGCCTGGGGGCAGGACAGCATGGCCTACAGCATGTTGAGCGAAGAGCAGCGCATCGCCCAGGCGCTGGAAGACCTCGGTCGCATCCACCCCGAGGCGCTGGAGACTTTCGAGTTCGGCGTCTCGCATGACTGGGCGCTGGACCCCTACGCAGGCGGCATTGGGCCGCTGTTCCGGCCCCACGAGATGAGCGGGCGCTTCTACGACAACATCGTCCGGCCGTGCAACCGGATCTGGTTCGCCAACGACGCCTGCGACCGGCGCCACCGCCGCTGGATCGAGGGGGCGCTGCTGGCAGCGGTCAAGAACGCCTACGCCCTGCACGCCGGCCTGCGCAACGAGATCCCGGAGGACGTGCACGAGTGGGGGGCGCGGCAAAAACAGGAGGTGTAAATCGGACGATGATCGAACTCTGGCAGGCTTTACCGGAAGATATTCGGATTACCGTTCTTATCGTCCTCGGCGTGGGCGGCTTCCTGCTCGCGGTCTATCTCGTCGGCAAGTTGCTGGCGTTCGGCCGCCAGGATAGCCTGCTGCCGTTCGGGCTGGTAACCGGCGCAGCCGTCGTGCTCTTCGGCGCTGTCTCCCTCTACCTGGACGCGCAGCCGTCGATACCCGGCGTTGTCGAAGGGAAGTCGGAACAGATTGACGTGGACAGCGAGGGGGGATGGACGCACGACCTCACGGTGCAGGTGCGCTACACCCGGCCGGACACCGGCGAAGAGCGGACAGACGCCCTCGCGGCTGACGCGGCTATCTACGATCGCGTGTCGGCCGGCGATCCCGTCGAGGTGCGCTTTCTGCATCTGGGCGGGCTGTTTTCGTTTGCGCGCCTGTCCGAACGCTCGACGCTCTCCATGCTCTTCAACGCGGTTTCCAATCCAGTCTTTTATATCATTGTCGCCTTTGCGGTTCTCATCGGCCTGGTGTGGCTGCTATCGAAGCGCGCGGCGCTCAAGGCGGCTCTCCTGCCGGTCCTGTTGGTCCTGTTCGCGCTCGCGCTCGTCGTGAACTTCCTGCCGCAGTGGCGCGCCAGCCGGCCGTTGCGTGGGGAACAGAAGACGCTAGCGGCAACGGTGCTCGAAGTGGAGCGCTTTACCGAGGTAGGGGGAGGGGACGAGACAGAGCCAGAGCCCCTGATCCAGCCGTTTGACCTCGTGCAGGTTACCTTTGTGCCGGAAGAAATCGGCGAGCCCGTGCTTGCCGCCGACATTGTAGACGCGGATAGCCTATCGCTGGAAATGGGCGGGTCGGCGACGATACATTATCTGGTGAATAACCCACGCACGATTCGCCTGGATGGAGGCGCGCGCACCTATGCCTGGAAGAATGTCGCCTGGTCGGCAGCGACGACGGTCGCCGTCTTGTTGTTCCTCATCCTGCTTCCGTTCGCTCTGCGCTACGTCCGGCGCTACCTCTCCCGCGCGGCGACCGGGCCGCCGGGTGGGGAGATGACCGGAGGAAGTGTGTAGGCGGCTTTCCCCGGTTCTTTGGAAGAATCGGCCGTAGGCCAGTACAATAAGGAGGGCCTACCCTGGCGCCCGGCGGGTCAAGCAGCGCGATGGGTAGGCCCTTCCTTAAATTGGCTCCCCTCCACAAGGGAAGAGGTCTAAACCGAATATTAGCATAGATGGGCGGCGGACACGCCGTACTGGCGTACTGTCTTGCCCGTACTCAGGTACTGTTTGTCGGGCAAAATCGACAAACAAGCATCTTCTCCGGTTAATTGCTGTTCTCGACGCTTTCCTTCACGTCCCCTTCACACATCTTTTCGCCATTGGCCCTTACAATGGAACATATGTTCGATTGCGGGGTGGAGAGGGGGAACAGGAGGAGACAGACACACAATGACGGTGCTCAACGATAGTCCCGCGTGGCTCGAGCGGCTGCAGGGAGCGCCGCTTCCGGTTCTGCTTACGCTGCGCGCCCACGGGCGCATGACTCCGCCGCAGCTCGTGCAGGCGACGAGCCTGAAGCCCGAGACGGTCCAGCAGGCGCTGCTCCTGCTGCAGACTCACGCTCTGGTGACGGCCCTCAGTGGCGACCGCTGGGCGATCACGGTTTACGGCGACGCGGTGATCGCCCACCTGCAGCGGCGCCGCGCGGGCCAGTAGAGAAATTGCTATGAACATATGTTCGCACTTTCCTTTTCTGGTAAAATAGGAGTGGTGAAAGTTGAAAAGGAATGTGCTAACCGGCAGCCATTGTCTTCTGGCGCCGTGTGGCTCTTTCTCTGGAGGTCCTCTCATGTGTGGTCGTTTTACGTTGCTGGTCCCGGCGGAGGAGCTGGCGCGCCAGTTCAGCCTGCCCATCGTGCCGGAGATGGTCGCGCCGCGCTACAATATCGCCCCGACGCAGCCCGTAGCCATCGTCCGGTTGGATAAGGAGCGGGGGCAGCGCGAGCTGGCCCACGTTCACTGGGGCCTGATCCCGTTCTGGGCGGAGGACCCGAGCATCGGCAGCCGGATGATCAACGCCCGCGCCGAGACGGCAGCGGAAAAGCCCGCCTTCCGCGCGGCGTTCAAATACCGGCGCTGCCTGGTGCCGGCGAGCGGCTTCTACGAGTGGCAGAAGCAGAACGGGAAGAAGCAGCCCTACTACATCCGGCCGGCCGAGGGGCAGGTATTGGGGTTTGCCGGCCTGTGGGAGCGCTGGAGCAGCGCCGATGGCAGTGAAATCGAGTCGTGCACGATCCTGACGACCACGCCGAGCGACGACGTTGCTAACCTACACAACCGCATGCCCCTGATCCTCGACCCGGCCGATTACGAGACCTGGCTGCAGAGCGACGGCACGCACCTGGAGGAGCTGCAGCACCTGCTGCGCCCGGCGCCGGAAGGCACGCTGGAAGCAGAGCCGGTGAGCACCTTCGTCAACAGGCCGGACAACAAAGGGCCGGAGTGCATCGTGCCGCTCGCGGAGGCGTAGCTTTACCGGCGGCTCTTCTGGCGATTAGAGACGACGCGGGACGAACTGCGGGCAGGATGCCCGCGATCCGGGGGCCGATCAGCTACGGCGGAAAGAATCGACCGTCTCCCGGAGCCCGTCCTCCAGGGTAAAGCGGGGCTGCCAGCCCAGCTCGCGCGCCGCCAGCCCGGCGCTGAGGTAGCTGCGGTAGACGTCGCCGAGCCGGGCCGGACCGTGCTGCCGGGGGTGGGGATAACCGGTGATTGCCGCCAGCCGGTCGAACAGGTCATTGATCGTCGTGCCGGCGCCGGTGCCGATATTGAAGATGCCGTCTTTCCCCTGCTCCAGGGCGGCGAGATTGGCGCGGGCGCAGTCGCCGACGTAGACGAAGTCGCGTTCCTGCAGACCGTCCCCATGCACCGTAGCCGGCTCCCCGGCTAACATGCGGTCGGTGAAGATAGAGATGACGCCTGCTTCGCCGTAGGGGTCCTGGCGCGGGCCGTAGACATTCGCATAGCGAAGAATGGTATAGCCCAGCCCGTAAAGCTGCCCGTAGAGCTGTAAATAATGCTCGACAGTATGTTTGCTGGCCCCATACGGCGAGAGGGGCCGGGCGGGATGATCCTCGTCGCACGGCAGGTATTGCGGCTCGCCATAGACGGCGCCGCCCGTCGAGGCATAGATGACGCGCTGCACGCCGTGCTGCCGGGCCTGCTCCAGGAGGTTGAGGGAGCCTAGAATGTTGACCTCGGCGTCGTAGCCCGGCCGGGCGACGGAGAGCGGCACGCTGGCCTGTGCTGCGTGGTGGTTGACCACGTCGGGCCGCTCCCGCTCAAAGACCTCGCCCAGCTTCTCGTTGCGGATATCCACTTCGTAGAAGGCAGCAGCGGGGTTGACGTTCTCGCGCTTTCCTGTCGCCAGGTTATCGACCACGACGACCGAGTGCCCGGCCTCGAGGTAGATGTCCACAACATGTGAGCCGATAAAACCGGCGCCGCCGGTAACCAGGATTTTAGCCATTAGCCTTTAGCCATAAGCAATAAGCCGTAAGCCAGAAGCCACAGGCTTCTGGCTTACGGCAACTTCTTCCAACTTCACACTTCACACTTCACACTTCCAACCGCCCACTGTCCCCTGCCCACTAATACACGACCCGCTCTTGCATTGCCGTGCCGTCGATTTCCTTGATGACGCGGGCGGGCACGCCGGCCACGACAGTGTGCGGCGGCACGTCACGGGTGACGACGGCTCCGGCGGCGACCACGGCGCCCCGGCCGATGCGCACGCCGTCGGTGACGACGACGTTGGCGCCGAGCCAGACGTCATCCTCGACGACGATCCCTTCCGCGGTGATGCCTTGCTCGACAAAGGGGCGGGTGGGGTCGTCAAAGACGTGGTTGACGGCGATAATCTGGGTGAACGGGCTGGTATAGACACGATCGCCGATGGTCACGCCGCCCTGCCCGCGGATGACGCTGTATTCCCCGATCAGGCTATCGCGCCCGATCGTAATGTGGCTCTGCGGCATGTTGCGGAAGTTGTAGACGTGCAGCACGGCGCCATGCATGACGATGGTGTTGGCGCCGATGCGGATGCCGCCGGGCGTGGCGTG
Source organism: Chloroflexota bacterium (assembly GCA_012515125.1). Taxonomy (GTDB): domain Bacteria; phylum Chloroflexota; class Anaerolineae; order Promineifilales; family Promineifilaceae; genus JAAYYY01. Next base: position 590 of record JAAYYY010000025.1, on the reverse strand, counting down.
TAGATAGGTGTTTTCGTCCAGGTAGGCGCCGTGGCCGAGGCTGATATTGCTCGCAAAGCGCAGGCGCACGTTCTTTTCGATGGCGGCGACGCCGTCCATGTGCAGGATAAGCCGGTAGAGCAGGCCGCGCAGGGCGATGCCCAACGGCGTGGGCACCCAGCCGGCAAGAAAAAAGAGAAGCTGCTCCAGCAGATAGCGCGGCAGGCTGCCGGCTTGACGGCTGAGATAGAGGCGGATACTGTCTAGCATGGCCTGCGAATGGTACAGAAGAAGAGGGAGAGATGCCAGTGGAGAGTGGGCAGTAGGCAGTTAGAAGTGGGAAGTGTGAAGTTGGAAGTAGCCATAAGCCGTAAGCCTGAAGCTTCAGGCTTACGGCTTATGGCTTATGGCTTATCGCTTATAGCTAAGGGCTAACAGCTTATGGCTAACAACGCGATCAACTTGCGTGACTATCTGGCCTTCGCCGTAGAGACGGCGTGGCAGGCAGGGCAGCTAACTCTGGGCTATTTCCAGACCGGCTTGAGGCCGGAGCTGAAGGCGGACGAAAGCCCGGTGACGGTCGCCGACCGGGAGGCCGAGCGGCTGATCCG
>JAAYYY010000243.1 GCA_012515125.1 Chloroflexota bacterium | reverse complement strand
GCTCGTCGAAGCTCTCCCACACGCCCAGCAGCCGGTTCCAGCTGCGGCTGATGGCCTCGTTGAGCCGCTCGTTGGGCGCCAGGTGGTAATCGGCCGGCCGCAGCCCCTCCAGCTCGCGGCCCTCCGCAATGCGCTGCAGCAGGTCGGCCGGGAGGATGGCGCCTTCGGTGGTGACGGTGGTGAAGGTGGAGCGGCCTATTGTCTGCATATCACTTTCTTGCTTGAAGGTAATTGCACTGGTGCCCGTTGGCAGAAAACACGGCTACAAAAGATATCCGAGTTCTTTGATTTCATAAGGGGGGCGATTGTCCCATATTGTCTGAATAACGTTGCTTTGGCCCGTCTCTAAGTCGGTAACTACATGTGCCCCATCCTTAAACTCGATCTTTACTGGCTTGAAAGGTTCATCAGGAATTGAAATCCGCCAGTCAATACCCTGTTCGGTTACCAGGGCGACCTGATATTCACCACCAATTCCTGACACCTCTACAGGCAAGTCATTGAAAAAGCCATCTAGCGTATTTCCCATCGTCTGCATAACAAACTCAGGAGGATAATGTCGCAACTCGTAGTAATAGTGGAAATGCCGGGAAGTTGGTGCAATTCTACTCGTGTCGTCAGGTACGCCCGCGCCAGAGCCAGCTACAAAAATATCCATAAGCATTCGTGGATTAGATGCCACCACTTTACTTCCTGATCCGGAAGGAACGTGGATAGCACTGCCAAGCCGCGTTTTTACATGCTCTTCCCCAGCCTTCTTCCATGAAAAGACCCCACAGAAAGCGCGTGGGGGAACCCCTATTCCTAGATACTTTTCTTGCGTGTAGGCTTTCGAGCCAGGTGTTAGTCCGGCAAACACTAAGTCTATATCTTGCTGTAAATCTGCCTCTAGCGAATTCATGGTGCTGCGAATGGTCGATGGCAACTTTTCAAAAAGAGCTTCTTCCGTTGGCTGTTCATTTTCAGCGTATTCTGCAATGCGCTCCAGCACGAGCCTGGCAGTCACCATGGTACCAGCGAAGGCAACAACTGCGTTCAGGTTAGGCACGGCGTATAGTTTGAGCCGATAGCCAGCGGGGAAGAGGCGTCCACTATGTGCACGCTTGGTCATTTGAGAATCTGTGGCAACGTAGATCTTGTCGCCGTAGTTGAGGCAGAGCACGATAGTCATTTCCTGCGTTTCTCCGATTCGCCGGTCTTGTTGTGCCAGTACTTTTGCCGCTTTCGGGCATTCATCGCGATCTGCTCCAACGACCGCACCTCCTCACAGCGCTCAATCGTGAGTTCATTCATACGCCAGATCAGATCATGGTAGTTGCCGTTGCGTTCGTCGATGCAGGCCCGGATCTTCTCCGCCTCTTCCGGCCGCAGCCGTCCACGCTGCTCAAGATAGCCGACTTTCTGACGAATGGGCCGGTACTTGTCCACATTGGCCTTCTTTTCGATACCTTGTGCCATGCAGAAGTCGCGCTCCTTCTCGTACATACCGTTCAGGCGCACTTCAAGTAGCGAATAGATGACCAGGTAAGCGGCAACCGGATCATTGGCACGAAGGTATCCGTAGTACTTATCAAACGCCCCGCGGATGACCTGCTGTTGCTGAGCGGGTGTGTACTCACTCTTTTTCGACGTATCGCCCTCCAACCCTCAAATCTACTCACTACGTCATAGGGAGACGGTTAGGCCTCAGGCGGGTAACAACACATAGACCCCAAGCACATCCACCGGCGTCTGCGGCCGGATGCTATGATTGCTCCCTTTCATTCGGGTCGCATCACGCACGCGCTCGTGGTCGGCGAGCAGCTCCTCAGCGCGCCGCCCGGCCATCGCGGCTAGCTCGGTCTGCAGGTCGCCCAATTCGCCAACCACTCGCTCCAGGAAGCGCGTGGCCTGCTGCGGATGGACGTTGGCATCCGGTTCGACCTGCAGCAGCTGCTCGGCTCGCTCCTCTGGCAACCAGTACGGCTCGCTCGCTAACCCGGTGAAGCCCACGACGGCCGCTTCTTCGGCCAGAAGGGGAACGCCCCCTTCCCCACCGCGCTGCATCTCGATGTGGAAGCGAAAACGCAGCAAGAGCAGCGTGGTTAGCTGGTCGACCGCGCGGGTGCGGATGGCGCCGCAGCGCTGGGCCACGCCCTCCAGCAGAGGGTCGAGAGCGGCATCCATCACATAGCCGGCCAGGCCTTCGACAAAGGGATGGGTCCGCGATAGATAGAGCACGTCGCCGGACACCGGCATCTCAAAGCGCGCCGTGACCAGATCCCGGTCGCTGCCCACGCCGAGCACGGCCTCCCGGAACGACGCCTTGCGCGGCAGGTGCAGCTCCAGGTTGCCGTTTTTCTGTTCCACGTAGCCGCCGTGGGCGGTGACCGCGAGGGTCACGAACCGTTCCACGTCAATTCCCGTGCCAATCGCCTCGCGCATCGCCTGCCACTCGCGCGCCACCTCGTCGACGTGGATAGCGCGCTGGGCAAACATGGTGCGCGATTGCTTCTCGCGGGCTGTGGCATTCTCCCAATCGAGGTAGAGCTGCTCGGCCTCGTCGTCGGCGAACTCAAAGCGCAGCTGCCGGCTGTCTACGTCGCGGCCGCGCAGGAGCAAGCCCTGCATCAAGGCTTGCACCACGTCGTTGGAGTTGGCCGGCACGGGCACGGAGATGCCCAGGCTGGAGCGGATCGCCTTGTGCTTGCGCAGCAGCACCTCCAGCACGATGCCGTCAATCTGGTTGTCGGTGCCGTAATAGGTCACGGCGCGTACCAGCGGCTGCGGCTGGCCGAAGCGGTCTACCCGCCCTTCGCGCTGTTCGTGCCGGGTTGGGTTCCAGGAGAGGTCGTAGTGCATGACGGCGCTGAAATAGTCCTGCAGGTTGACGCCTTCGGAAAGGCAGTCGGTCGCCACCAGCACGCGTTGCTCATACGCGCCCAGCTCCTTCACCCGCTGCTCGCGCTCGGCCGGCGGTAGCGTCCCCGTCACCGCCATGACGCCTACCCGGCCGGGAAGCGCCTGGCGCAGCTCGGCAGCGACGTACTCGGCCGTGGGAATGAAGCGGCAGAACAAGATGGGGCTAAAGCCGTCGTTGAGCAGCTCCTTGACTACCTCAATGGCCGTGGCCAGTTTGTTGTCCTCCTGGGGGCCAAACAGGCTCTCGGCGCGCCGGGCATAGCGCAAGAGGCGCTCGCGCTGCGACTCGTCCTGTTCGTCGCCTTCCTGGCCGCCGGGAGCTACATCGAGGAACTCACTGGCGTCGGTGTCGATGAGGTCCAGCACCGAGCGCTCGCCGACGGTATCGGCCTCCTCCACTGTCGCGGCCTCGGCGGTGCCGGAGCGGGTGCGCAGCGTGGCCGCGGCGGCGGCCGGGCTGCTGGCGAGGCTGCGGAGCAGGGCCAGCGCCGACCACCAGCGCACCCGCTGCTGTTGCTGGCTGCCGCTCTCGTCTGTGACCCGCTCGCGCGCGTAATCCAGGACGGTGTTGAACAGCTTCTTGTATTCGTTGGAGAGGACGTAGGAGACTTCCGTTTCCTCGCGCTCCGGGAAGGCAGTGTCGGTCTCCATGTAGGCGCGGATGTCGGCGCGGCGCCGCTGCACCAGATGATTGGCTACCTCGCGCCGGTGACGCTCGTTCTCCCGGCCGCTCAGCTCTTGCGGCAGATTCGCAAAGTCTGGTCGGAGCAGCGCCAGCAGAGAGCGGAACGCCCCTTCGTCGCCGCTGTGGGGCGTGGCCGTGGTCAGGAGCAGATGGCGCGCCGGGTCGGCGGCTAGCTCGCTTGCCAGGCGGTGCCGCAGGTGGCGGCCGCTGCGCCGGTCCTTGTTAAAGGCGACGGTGTGCGCTTCGTCGATGATCACTAGCTCCGGGCAGGTGCGCACGAACTCGTCCCGCCGCCGGCTGGATTTGATATAGTCAGTCGATATCACGACGAAGGGGTAGAGGTCAAACAGCGACTGGCCGACGGCCGTGTGCCGCTCCAGCCGTGTGACAGTCGAGGGCAGGACCAGCTCGGCGTTGATGTGGAACTTTTCCGCCAGCTCCTCCTGCCACTGCTCGGCCAGATAAGGCGGGCAGAGCACGGCCAGGCGCTGCACCTCGCCCCGGTCCAGCAGCTCACGGGCAATGAGGCCGGCCTCGATGGTCTTGCCGATGCCCACGTCGTCGGCGATCAGCAGCCGTACCGGGTCGAGCTTGAGGGCCATCAGCAGCGGCACCAGCTGGTAGGGCCGCGGCTCGACGTTCAGGTGGGCGAAGCTGCGGAACGGGCCGGCGCTGGAGCGGAAGCCCAGCCGGACGGCATCGCGCAGCAGCCGCGCCGAGATGAAATCCCCCGGTCGCGTCGGGTCGGGCGGATCGAAGACGGCCGGGGCCACGTCATGGCCCTCCAGCGGCAAGAAGATGCCCGCCTTTTCGGCGTCCGTGCCACCCAGCGGGCGGAGAATCAGCCAATCCCCGCTGGATTCCGGCTGGACAACCCACTCGCGGCCGCGGGCTCTGACGAGAGAACCGACTTGGTAGTTCATGGCCTATGCGCCTCCTGTGCCGGGTATGGGATGACGGGGGATGGTTAGTATCTCGTCGAGATCTACCTCATCAGTAAGCGGAATAATGATGTTCTCTAGAACGGTTTCCTTGTTTCGCAGGTCGAAGAGGTTAAGCAGAAAAACACGAGCCTGGGTCGCCCGGCACTTAAAGGCAGGCTCCATTACTGTCCAACCTTTCTCAACTACGACGTACCGCCAGGATGGTTTTCGGTGGGCCAGGGTCTTCAATCCTCCCGTATTGTAAGCTCCCATATAGACTTCGTTCTCAGTCAGCGGTGGGTGAATCAAACGGCCGCAGATAACGGGTGGAAAATCAAAAGCTGTTCCGGTCTCCAGGTTGATGAAATAGAATGGCGTCTGGCTAAAGGTGTGGCTATCTTCAGGCATGAACAGGCGGCTGAGATTGGGAACACGCCAGGCGTCCGGCCGTTCAATGTGCGAGCTCATCCCCCAACTGGCCCGGTTGCCAGCCGATGGCAACGAGACGTAGCCGCGGTCAAGCATAAGTTGTTCAATCAAGGCTACCAGCGCGCCGATGTCTTTGTGGAACTGGTCCACGTAGGTCATGATACTGGTATAGTGCTGCCAATCATTCATTGTTTGATCTCGCCTGCCAGAAGACACTGGTCAAGTTAGAAAGCCCTAGAACAGGGTGCCGAGCAAAACCCGAAAACACACGCTGTCCGGGCCTCCTGTCGAGCCAGAAAACGTGATCTAAATTGGTGCGCGGAATAGGAACCGGCGGATGGAAACCATGAAAGGTAAAGAAACCCTTGCGCTCCAAGAGAAGACAGATATCGGCCAGAATCTGAACATAGGGAAACTCGGTCAGGGAGAGCCGCAAGGCCTGAAAATGCTCAAGCACGTGATGCCAGTTCGTCCAGTGAAGTGAGCCAAGCATCTCCGGATGGTCACTTAGCGCCCTTGTCAGCTCGGCGTCCGGCCGGACCGGGTGGGCCGTCAGGTAAAGCAGATAACGGTCACCCGGCTTGCTATCGAGTGCGATGTGGCAATCGCGTATCCCATCGCGAAACACTGTGTAGTAACCGTTCTGTAAGTCCAAGAACTCATCCACCAACTGGCGGCCAATGCTGATCGTTTGATCGCCAAGCAGGAACTCAGAGCCGGTCTTGTCGCTCGGGCCGGCAAAGTACTTGGCTTCGACAACGACGTGAATCCGCCGGTCATGCCATTTCAGCTCTATCAGCAGATCCGGTTCTCGTCTGAGAAGTGCGCCTAAAGGCCAGAAGTGGAGTCGGGCTTCAACTTCTCCGCTCGCCGGCAGCTTGGCGCCGAGTCCGGGAACAGAACATAGGAAACTAACCAGACCAGGCTCGGGCGGCAGGTACCGAAACGCCGTGAACACACCCGCGGTGAGAAAATCCTCGGACGTGTTAAAGGGCGATTTACCGTGAAGCTCAGCGATGGTCAAAACTCGCCAGTTCCGAAGATGTCATTTCGTTCGCTGAACACCTCAGGCCAGGTGTCCTTCTTTGCATGGTGGAAGCGAAGCGACTCAATCCCGGCCAGAAAGAGCCTATCATCGTTGGCCTTATCCTCCGATTTCTGCGGCTCAACATCGTGATGCGGACCATCGACAAAGATGGCGACATGGAAACCGTCCACGTCATAGTAGAAGTCGGGACGCACCCCACAGCTCTCGACCAGATATTGCGCTTTGTTCGGCAGGCGCAGGTTGCGCTGGTTGACCATCTCCAGCCAGTCACGCTCCAGGCCGCTGCCGGTCAGGTTGCGTAGCTGCTCCAGGTGCACGGGGCGCGGCACCGCCCCCGGGCTGGCCTTGACGACGCTGTCTTTCAGCGCCAGGAGATGGTCCCGGATGAGATGCCGGTCGAGGTCGCGGTGGTCGATCTGGTTGGTGTAGCTCAGGAGGCAGTCATAACAAGCCGCCTCGCAATCCTCTCGCGCGCCGGGCGCACGATGAAGATCCGCCCCATCTTTGGGATCGAAGTGGCAGATGCGCAGCGCCTCTTCGGCAACCGCGCTTATCGCCGCCGGATCCTCCAGTAGCTGGCGCAACACACCTGCACCACCCTCAGAGGCCTCGTACATGAGGATGAGGTTGCGCTCATCCAGGGACGGCAATGGCTCGACGGCCAGCTCGGCGTCTTCCAGCTGGTAGATGGCCTGAATGGCCTTTTGCAGCGCCGATTGCAGCGAGGCGACCACTTCTTTGTCCAGTAGCCCGGCCGGCTGCAGAAGCAGCGCGTTCTTGCGGTCTTCCACGTAGGGAATCACCCTCTTGAGGCTGGCACTCATCGGATCTTCGTCGTCGTCGTTGATGTCCGCCTGATTGCGCTGCCAGTAGCCCCGCTCGACGTCGAGCCAGAAGCCCAGCTCGTTCTGGTTCTCGCGCCGCGCCCAGCCCAGGTTAATACGCCACAAGGTCGCCGCGTCGCCGTAGGCCAGCTCCCACAGCACGTTGCCGGCGGCATCTTCCACGGTAGCCGTCCGCTGCCCCTGCCCATATTCGGCGAAGCGCACGCCAGAGACCACGTGGTAGCCCTGGCGCAACCGCTCTTCCTCGTCAGAGGAGATGCGGTCGTGCCGGCGCGTCGACACGTTCTGCATGCGGAACAGGTCGTTCAGGATGCGCGTCAGCGAAGCGCCGCAGCGGTCGCAAACGTCGGCGTTACTGCTGCTGCCCACCGGATGGAGGTAGCCGCAGGCCGGACAGAGCTTCGCCCTGGTAGTCGACAAAGCCTCCTCGGCGGCTTGCTGGCTATCCTCTCCCTGCCCCACCGGCAAGATTACCTTGTTGATGATGTACTTCGACCCTTCATGATAGATGATGCTGCGCGGGCCGAACTCGGTAATCGCCAGGAAACGTGGCCGGTTGACAAACTCGTCTTCAGCCGAGCTGCGGCCCCGCCGGGCCGGGATGTAGGCCGAGAGCGGCAGGCGGGGGAAGTTGTAGCCGGGCAAGAAGCCCTCGGAGGCGAAGTAGCGGTAGCTGTAGAAGTCGCTTTGCACGATGCTGCTCTCGTCGGTCAGAAGCGAAAGCTGGGTTTCGGCCTCTTTGCGCAGCTGGGCGGCGATGCGACGGTCCTTCTCCGGGCGCGAGGGGTCCTTGACGATATCGTTCTGGACGCGCTGCTGCTCGCGCGCCGCCTGGAATAAGCCCCGCCAGCGATTGCAGGCCCGGTCGAAGCGCTCGACAGCCTGGTTCAGCTGCCTGTCCAGCCACTCCTCGTCATACCAGGGCGCCGTCTCCAACTCGCCGGCGATGGTCTTCAGGATCCGTTGCGAGCGCTGCCGGGCGCGCGCCAGCGCCTGTGGACTTTCCAGCTGCAGGAGCAAATTCGCCTGCACCGGCAGTTTCTCCGGGTCGTTCAGGTCCAGCACATCCTTGAGCGACGTACCCAGACTGGCGCCCGTTTCCGACAGCCAGGTGGAATGGACGTGCGCCCGGACCAGGTCTTCATTAGCCAGCTCCAGCCGCGGTGTGCTGACATGCCCGCCGACCATGCGCTCAGGCCGCTTGAAATGGTACTGGTCGTGCGGGCTGCCGGTCGTGCAGTAGGTAAAGACCAGCGCAGGCTGTCCGGAGCGGCCCGCGCGCCCGCTGCGCTGGGCATAATTAGCCGGCGTCGGCGGCACGTTGCGCATGTTGACCACGTTGAGCTGGGCGATGTCCACACCCAGCTCCATCGTCGGCGAGCAGTAGAGGATGGGCAGCCGCGCCTCGCGAAAGGCATCTTCGCGTCTTTGCCGTTCGGCGCTCGGCACCTGGGCTGTATGTTCCCGGGCCCGCAGGTCCGTGAGACCGGCGGCGACATTGGTGTAGAAGTCGACAAAGAACGGATTGGTGGTGCTGCCCCCTTCTGGCTGGCGCGGCACGCGGATGCGGTCGTGATACGGCTTTGATCCATCACCCGCTTTCCAGATGAAGCTGGCTGCACGGACCTGATAGCCGGCGACCTTGTTGCCCTCGACGTCCTCGGCTTCCTGAACCACTTCAACCAACGCCGCTAGCTGCAGGCGCTCCAGCAGCTGACGAATGATGGTCAGCGTCTCCGCCAATGAGCGTTTGTCATGGTAGTTGGGAAAGGTGTCGAGCCGCCGTAGATACTGTCCGAAGCCGCCATACTCAGAGACGTACACATTCTCGAAACGGCGCCTGCCCGTCAGCGACGTCTGCGTACAGGGGTAGGCGATTTTGGCGTTGGTCATCGTCTCCGTTTCGTCGATGGCCCAGGGCTCGACCAGGTTCTGGTTGCTGCGATACTGCAGCTGCTCCTGGTAGCTGGGGCGAAGAAAGTCGACGTTAATTGCCAGCTCGCGGCGCATCCAGTCCAGCAGTGTTCTAGCGATATCCTCGCGCACCTGCGGCGACGCCGTGGCCAGCGCCGGATGGGCGTCCTGCCACTCCTCTTCGTTGGCGCAGAGATTCGGCAGGTATTTGTAGTCGATGGTCAGCAGGCCCGATTGCTCCAGGTTGGGCGCCGTGATGCGCAGCCCGCCTTTCTGGTCCAGATAGACGCGATAGGCCAGCACCTCGCGCAGCGCCCGGTGAAACTCATCGCGCCCATACTTCACCGAGGGATCGGCCGCGTAGAGGTGGAAGGGCAAGTCCAGCGCCTCAAACAGCTTCTGCGGTAAGGTGTCGTGTTCGAGGCCGTTCGCGCCGGCGCTGGCTACTGCCCGGTAGAGAGCGGCGCGCAACAGCCCAATCTCCACAAAATCGTTCGTGTGCCCGGCCTGGAGGCTGGCATCCTGGCGATTGTCGGTGAAGGAAAGCAGCTTGCGCGCCTTCTCTTCCAGGTATTTTTGCTGGCGCATGGTGCGCAGCGCCGAGAGCGCCAGCACGGTCGTCGCCGTGCTGCGACCGCCGGCCGAGAGCGAGGAGAGCTTAGTGTAATCGCTGCGCAGCGTGTGGCTGTAAGCCACGCCGCAGT
>JAAYYY010000024.1 GCA_012515125.1 Chloroflexota bacterium | reverse complement strand
CTCGGTAATCCGGCCGGCCAGCTCCGGCTCGGCGGCGCCGCGCACCGGCTCCTCTACCATAAACCAGATGAGCACGCCGGAAAGCACGCTGAAGCTGCCCAGGCCGATGAACCCCCAGCGCCACAGCTCCGGCGAGGCGAGCTGCCCGAGGGCCAACGTGCCCACGATGATGCCCAGGACGCCTATCGACTCCAGAACGCCCAGCGCCCGCCCCCGCCGCTGCGGCGCAAAGGTATCGGATATGAGGCTGAACGTCGCCGGCATCAGGCAGCCCAGGCCGATGCCGGAGATCGCCCGCAGGATCAGGAGCTGGCTGTACGTCTGCGAGAGGCCCACGGCGAGCGTCCACAGGCCCCACACGCCCGTGCCGAGCACGATAACGCCTTTGCGCGAGGTGCGGTCGGCCGCGTAGCCCCAGAACGGCGCCGTCACCGACTGCAGGATGTTGCGGATGGTTCCGATGACGCCGAGCTGGCTGTAGCTCAGCCCCCACAGCGCCTGCAGGGTCGGAAAGAGCACCGACATCGCCTGCGCTTCGCCCTGGTCGATGAAATAGCCGAAGGCGAGGGCGAGCAGGGTCCGCCAGCGCGCCACAATTCCTTTCGGCTTATCCTGCTCTCGCGCACTTTCCGGCGCTATAGTCGCAGCGCCTATAGTGGTCTCGTCCAACCTCATCCTCCTCTGGCCCGGTCCTCTTCCAGGCGCGTGGCTCCGGTCGAGCCCGACGGTATTGTACCGCCCATTCACAACCTGACGAAACGAATCGAAAAAGATCCTCGCTCCGATTACAATAGCCAGATGCCGCCCACAATCATCGTACTCATGGGCGTCTCTGGCGCCGGCAAGACGACGATCGGCCTGCGGCTGGCCGACGCGCTCGGCTGGGAGTTCTTCGACGGCGACGCCTTCCACCCGCCGGCCAACGTGGCCAAAATGGCTCGCGGCGAGCCACTGACCGATGCCGACCGCGCGCCGTGGCTGGACCGGCTGCACGCGCTGATCACGCAGCGGCTGGCGCAGGGCGCGCCCGCCGTCCTCGCCGCCTCTGCGCTGAAGCAAGCCTACCGGGAGCGGCTGCGTGCGGGCCATCACGGCGTTGCTTTTGTCTTCCTGCAGGGGGAGTTCGAGCTGATCTACCGCCGCATCAGCCGGCGCAAGGGCCACTACATGCCCGCCGCCTTGCTGGAGAGCCAGTTTGCCGCCCTCGAACCGCCCGAAGATGCCCTGACGATTGACGTCGCCCAGCCGCCCGCCGCCATCGTCGAGCAGATCCGGGCTGCGCTCGGCCTCGAATAACCGCCGTGTCAGTTCACGCCCAGCACCAGCAGCGCCATGTCGTCGTACTGGGCCGCGCGGCCCTGAAAATCGCTCAGCGCCTCGAAGAGCTTCCGGCACAGCTCGGCCGGCGGCAGCTCCTGCCCCTGGATCAGGTGGATCAGCCGCTCCCGGTCATACATCTCGCCGTCTGCGGAGACGACGTCGCTGAGGCCATCGCTGTAGAGCAGCAACCTGTCGCCCGGAGCCAGCGGCAGCGTCTCCTCTGAGAGATGGAGCCGGCTGCTGCCGACGACGCCGAGGGCCATGCCGTCGCCGTGCAGCTCGCTCACGCGCCCGCCGCGCAGCAGGAAGGGGCGGTCGTGCCCGGCGCGGCAATAGGTCAGCAGCCGGCTGCTGCGCTCGACGATGCCGTAGAAGACGGTGACAAACATATCGCGCTCCCCGAGCTCGTTCAGCAACTGGTTGACCCGCATCAGCGTCGCCTGGGGCGAGCGGGTGCGCGTGCCTTCGGCGCGCAGCAGGCTGCGTGTCAGGGCCATGTACAGCGCTGCCGGCATCCCCTTGTCGGAAACGTCGCCCACGGCGACGGCGAAGTGGTCGTCGTCCAGCAGGAAGGCGTCGTAAAAATCGCCGCCCACTTCACGGGCCGGCCGGTAGGTACTGGCGAACTCGTAGCCGGGGATCTGGGGGAAGGTGCGCGGCAGCATGCGCTGCTGCACGCCGCGGGCCAGCTCCAGCTCGCGCTCCAGCCGCTCTTTCTGGGCGAGTCCTTCGTGGGCCGCCTCCAGCGCCGCCATCTTTTTGCGTAGCTCCTCGATCAGGCCGGCGCGCTGCAGGGCCACGACCGCCAGTGAGGCCAGACTGCGCAGCAGCGAAACCTCGGCGGGCGCGAAGCGCACCCTGCGCCCGGTCTGCACGATGAGGGCGCCCACCGGCTCCCCCTGCTTGACGAGCGGCAGAAAGAGACCGCCCCGGATGTTCGCCGCGCGCACGCCGGGCCGCAGTGGGGCGATGCCCGGAGGCAGCTCGCCGAACGGCCGCTCGCTCTCGGCATCGACAGCGAGCGCCACCGGCGATTGGATCCGCGCCAGGTCCCAGCCGTGGCTGGCCAGGATTTCGGCCTGGTCAGGCTCGCGCAGCAGGTAAAGCAGGGCATATTCCCCGCCGCTCAGGTCACAGGCCTGCACGCAGATCTGGTGGGCGACCGCCTTGAGATCGCCGGTTGTCGCCAGCGCCTCGCCGACTGTCTGCAGAGAGATGAGCGCTTCTGTGCGCTGCTGGGCCACGCGGGAGGCGCTTTCCAGCTGCGCCATACGCCGCTGCATCGTCGCCTGTGCATCAACCAGGGAGCGCTCGCTGGCGGCGTAGAGGCGGTAGCTGCGCTGCAGCTCGTCAGCCTCCGGATCGAGCAGGTCGTCCAGGGAGAGATGGCCGCTCTGCGCCAGGTGCGCCAGGTAGACGTTGAGCGGCAGGTTACAGCTGGGGTCGTGTCGGCAGTAGAGGTCGAAGGCGGTAATCGTGTCCTGGCGCCCGCTGCCCTGGCAGGCCTCGCAGCCGTTCGCGCGGAAGAAGGGGCCGCCCGGAGAATTCGGCGCGTGGCGCGCCAGCCGGGCCAGTTCGTCCTCCTGCGCCTGGACTTCCCGGCGGCATTGCGGGCAAAGGGCCGGCAGCCGCTGGACGGCGAGCGCCCAGCGCAACCCGTCGAGATCGTCCGGCGCTACACCCTGGCTGACGAGATGGCGGGCCAACATCTCGCCCCGCCCGACGGCCTCCATCTGGGCGAGGATATGCCGCCCGGCTCGCGCCGCCTGCATCACCTTCGCCGCCAGGGCGCCTTCCAGATGCTCGAGTACCAGCAAAGAGTGGGTCCGGGCTTCGGCCGGCTCTTCCAGGATATGCGCCAGCACGGCCTCCTGCTCTTCGGCCGTCGGGGCGACGACCTCTTGCACCCGGCGCTGCAAGGGGCGCGAAACGCGCAACGCGCCGCGCTCCGTCGCGATCACCAATGCCCGACTCGCCGGCCGGCTCTCCAGAATCTGCCGCACAAGGATGCGGAAGATAGTCGCCCGGCCGGAAGCAGGCACCCCCGCCGCGGCACTGACCTCCGGCCGCGGATCCAGGCCGGTGACGAGGGTCAGCCCGGTGTTATCGGCCAGCAGCTTGCCGATCAGCGGGTCGAGGTCGGGCAGATGGATGAAATCCTTCAGCTCCAGCATGGTTTCTATTTTAACTCACTCTGTACATCTGTTCGATACCCGGCCGCCCGATCCGGCCTGCCGGTATCGCAGGAGCGCGAGACAGGCATCCACCGATCGGTGGATGAGCCCATCAACCAGATGCCCGTAAAGAGCATCTCATCAGACGATACCGGGGGCGGGAGATGGATTCTATACTGCCTGCACGAATAGGAGGTTGCTATGAGCGTAATCGAAGTGAAGAACCTGCATAAACGTTACGGCGACCGCTGGGCCGTCCAGGGGATCACGCTCGCCGTCGAAAGGGGCGAGATCTTTGGACTGATCGGGCCCAACGGCGCGGGCAAGACGACGCTCGTCGAATGTATTGCCGGGCTGCGCCGGCCGGACAGCGGTCAGGCGCTGGTCCTGGGCCTCGACCCGCAAAAAGAGAGACAGGCGCTGCGCTCTCGTCTCGGCATCCAGCTTCAGGACAGCCAGCTTCCGGATCAGATCAAGGTGTGGGAAGCGCTGGACCTCTACAGCTCGTTCTACGAGGAGCCTGCGGACTGGGAAGAGCTGATCGTGGCGCTCGGCCTGGCGGAGAAGCGCAACGACGTTTTCGCCAGGCTCTCCGGCGGGCAGAAACAGCGCCTTTCGGTCGCCCTGGCGATGGTCGGCAATCCCGACATCCTGATCCTGGACGAGCTGACCACCGGGCTGGACCCCGAGGCGCGCCGGAACATCTGGCAGTTGATTCTGGACGTGCGCGCGCGCGGCGTCACCATTCTGCTGGTCACTCACTTCATGGAGGAAGCGGAGCGGCTGTGTGATCGCCTGGCCGTGATCGACGGCGGACGGATTGTGGCCCTGGACACGCCGGCCGGCATCGTCGCGCGCACCGGCGGCGAGCAGCGCCTGCGCTTCCGCCCATCCGCGCCGCTCGACGAGGAGCTGTTTGCGAACCTGCCGGAAGTCCGGCGCGTAACCCGTAACGGGGACACGGTGATCGTGACCGGCACGGGCAACCTGGTCCAGGTTGTCGCCTCGACGCTGGCGCAACGGCAGATCATCGCCCATGAGCTGCGCATCGAACAGGCGGCGCTTGACGACGCCTTTATCGCCCTGACAGGCGAGAAGGTGTAAAGCTAACGCGAAGGAGGAATCTCATGAACAGACTTGCCAAAATAACCTGGTTGGAGACGAAGCTATTCTTCCGCGAGCCCGCGGCCTGGGTCATAGCCCTGGTGCTGCCCACCTTCGTCCTCGTCGTGCTCGGCTCGCTGCCGGCCCTGCGCACGCCGCAGGAGATCTTTGGCGGACAGCGCTTCGTGGACATCTTCCTGCCGTCGCTGATGGTGATCACCCTGGCGACGCTGGGCGTGAATTCGCTGCCCATGCGGCTCGTCAGCCAGAGGGAAAAGGGCGTTCTGCGCCGGCTCGCCACGACGCCGGTCCATCCGGCCCTGTTGCTGGCCGCCCAGATCATCATCAATCTGGCGCTGGCGGTCGGCGCCGTGCTCCTGCTGATCGGGGTGGGCAACGTCCTGTTTGACGTGCCGCTTCCCCAGAACGGGGCCGGATTCGTGGCGTCGTTCCTGCTCGGCCTCTCGTCGGTCCTCACCACCGGCCTGCTGATCGCAGCCGTGGCGCGGACCACACGCTCGGGCGCGGCGCTGGCGATGCCGCTCTACTTCGTGGTCATGTTCCTGGGCGGCGCCTACCTGCCGCGCGTGTTCCTGCCGGATTTCCTGATCACGCTGGGCAAATATGCGCCTCCGGGCGTGCAGCCCCTGCTGGATTCCTGGACGGGCGCAGCGCCCGACCCGGTCCAGCTAGCCGTGCTGGCCCTGATCTCGGTCGCCGCCGCTATTGGCGCCGTACGCTCCTTCCGCTGGGAATAAGCGGCGGGAACAGGCTATAATGGCAGCGAATCCAGGAATCACACCGGATAGGGAAAAACAGATGAGTAGAGCGGAACCGGAGAGCCGCAGACACGCACCGGAGTTGTCATGGGAGCACGTCGGCCGCCTGCTCGGCACGTGGCTACCCTATCTGACCCTGGGCGCGGCGCTGGCGCTGAGCTGGCTGCAGACCGGGCAGAGCTGGCAGGAGCGCGGCGAAACCACGCTGCTGGCTGCGCTGGCTGCGGCCTGGGTCGCCCTCATGCACACGCGTGTGCCATGCGACCGGCGCGACCGGCCCGTGCGCATGATTGTCTACTTTGCCGGTTTTCTCGGGTTGGCCGCAGCGCTGATGCTGCGCCACCCCATCTTTTTCCTGTTCACGGTTACCGGTTTCTTCCACGCGTCCGACCTGCGCCCCTGGCCGCTCGTCTTCCTGGGGATTGGGCT
>JAAYYY010000242.1 GCA_012515125.1 Chloroflexota bacterium | reverse complement strand
GTGCTCGGCGCGCGCGCCGACCGGCTGGGCGCCGACGACATTGTGCTGCCGGACAATTACGTATCGGCCCGCCACACACGCCTGCTCTGGGACGGCGTCTCCTGGTGGGTGGAAGACCTCGACAGCACCAATGGCACCTACGTCGATGGGCGCCGCATTGAGGCCGGCGATCGCGTGGCCCTGCCCGAAGGCGGGCAGCTACAGGTAGGCGGCGTGGTCTTTGAGCTGATCCCCTGAACATGGCAATCCGGCGCATGGCTCCCCGGCCCGTCGAGGCCCAGATGTTGCGCATCGTGACGCTCTTTGTCCTCCTGGCGTTTCCGATGACCGGCGCGGCCCTGGCCCTGCGCCTGGAGGAGCCGATCTTCCCGGCGCTCTGGCCCTCTCTGGTGCCGGCGCTGTCCATTGTGGCCAGCCTCTGGTTCCTCCACCTTCTGCTGCGCGGCCGGCGGCTGCAGTCCGAACAGCTACTCCTGCCGGCTATGGGGCTGTTAGGCGCGGTGGGCATTGTCCTGATCTGGCGGCTGCGTGGGAATGACGGAGCCATGCAACAGATCACGCGCGGCTGGCTGCCGGGGCTGGTCGTCATCGCCGCACTCGTGCTCTACCCGCACCTGCTGGAGCTGCTGCGCCGGCGCTGGGTGCCCGTCGCCAGCGCCATTGGCCTCATTCTGCTGCTGGCGACTGCTTTCGTCGGCGCGCCGGACGAAGCAGGGGCGCGCCTGGCCCTGCGCCTCGGCCCGCTGCCGCCCATTCAGACCTCCGAAGTGGTCAAGCTGGCCCTGATCATCTTCCTGGCCTGGTATATCGAGCGGGTAGGGGAAGAAGCCGAAGGGCGCGCCCGGCCGGTCGCCGGCTGGCTGCGCCTCCCCGACCTGCGCTACTTCGTGCCCGGCCTGCTCTTCGTCGCCATTGCGGCGCTGGCCCTGGTGCGCATGTCCGACTTTGGCGCCATCCTGATCATCGGCGCTCTCTTCGTCGGCATGCTCTACGCCGGCTTCCAGCCGCGCATCTTTCTAACGATTGCCGCGATTGGCGCCCTGCTCACGCTGCTCCTGGCCCTCGTGCTCGTCTTCGTCTGGGAGCCGCCGGACGTCATCCGCCACCGCTTCATCGCCTTTCAGGATCCCTGGAGCCAGGAACCCCTGGTGGTCAACGGCGTGCCCAGCGACATTACGGTGGCCGAAGGGCCGGGCTACCAGATCCAGCAGGCGCTCTACGCGGTGGGCGCCGGCGGGCTGGGCGGCACCGGGCTGGGCCTGGGCACGCCCTATTTTGTGCCGCTGGCCCACTCTGACTTCATCTTTGCCGCCGTGGTCGAAGAGCTCGGCGGCCTTGTCGCGCTGGCGTTGCTGGCCCTCTACGGCGTGCTCTTACTGCGCCTGCTGCGCGTCGCCGTGCTGCTGCCGCCGGGCCAGAAGTTTGAGCGCCTGCTCCTCGTGGGCATTACCATCCACCTCTTCACCCAGCTTTTTGTCATGGTCGGCGGCACCCTGAACCTGCTCCCGCTCACCGGTATCACGGTGCCCTTCCTCAGCCAGGGAGGCATTGCCCTGGTCGTGAATCTGACGGAGCTGGGAGTGGCCTTTGCGCTGATGCAGCGCCTGGAGCCGCGCTCATGAGCCTGAGCCAGCGCATCTGGCGCGTCGGCAGCGCCATCCTCGTGCTGCTGTTGCTCATGTCGCTGCGCCTCGTCTACTGGCAGCTCGTGCGCGGCGACGAGCTGCGCCCGCCGATCTACAACACCTTTGGCTCCGCCGAGCAGGACGCCGACCGGCTGATCAAGGAGTTCAACGAGGAGACGATCAACCAGCT
>JAAYYY010000241.1 GCA_012515125.1 Chloroflexota bacterium | reverse complement strand
GTCGCCTGTCAGGCGGGCGCCAGTGGCGTTCTGGCCGGACGCGCCGTGTGGAAGGAAGCGGTTACCATGGAACCTGCGGCGCGCCAGGCGTTCTTCCTGAGCACGGCGAGGAAGCGTATGCTGGAACTCGGCGGGGTCGTCGGCGAGTACGGTAAGCCCTGGACTGATTTCCATCCCGATCTGAAGAGCCAGGCCACGCCAGAATGGTATGCCCGGTTCTGATGTCCCAGGCTTCTTCAAAACACGACCGGCGCTGTGGTCGCCGGCAACGAGGATGGGGATGGCGTTGAGCAAGGATTATGACCTTCTTGTCATCGGCGAGATTAATCCTGACCTGATTCTCGCCGGAGATGAAATTGAACCGGCATTCGGCCAGGTCGAGAAGCTGGTTGACGAGGCGGCGCTGACCATCGGCGCCTCGTCGGCGATTATGGCATCTGGAGCGGCTCGACTGGGGCTGCGCACCGCCATTACCGGCCTTGTCGGGGACGACCTTTTCGGGCATTTCATGCTCGACGCGCTTGCCGCGCGGGGCGTCGATACCACGCACGTGGTGGTCGATAGCGCGCGGCGAACGGGGTTCAGCGTCATCCTGGCGCGGGGGAGCGACCGCGCCATTCTGACCTATGTCGGAGCTATAAACGCCCTCGAAGCACGGCATATTCCGGACGGGTTGATCCGGTCGGCCAGCCACGTTCATGTCGGCAGTTACTTTCTACAGACGGCGCTGCGCCCGGGTCTGCCCCGCCTCTTCCAGCACGCTCAAGAATGGGGCACAACGACCTCTCTGGATACCAACTGGGATCCCCAGGCCAGCTGGGAAGGGGTCGATGAAGTGCTCCGCCATACCTCGCTTTTCCTGCCCAATGAGGCTGAAGCATGCTCGCTGACCGGAGAAGAGGAGCTGGCGTCTGCGCTGCCGGCCCTGGCCGAGCGGGTGCCGCTGGTCGCCGTCAAACAGGGGGCTCGCGGCGCTATCGCTCGCTTCCGGGACGAAGTAGTCCAGGTCGAGGCCCTGCCCGTAGAAGTCAGAGACACGGTCGGCGCGGGGGACAGCTTCGACGCCGGGTATATTTATGGCTACCTGCACGGCTGGTCGCTGGAGCGCTGCCTGCGATTGGCGACCGTCTGTGGCTCCCTCTCGGCGCGCGCCCACGGAGGGACAGATGCCCAGCCCACCCTCGCGGAAGCTCTGGCCTATATGCAGGAGGACGGTATCGAGGGCGAACGCTGATCCCGGTTACCGGACCACGTTCGCGCCGGCCGGTGCAGACCCTGTTATCAAGGAGGAGAGACCCGATGTTTATCGACCTGGGTGACGAACCGCTCTCGGCGCTTGTCGAGGCCCAATCTGCTGGCCATCCGACTGGCCTCTATTCCGTTTGCTCGGCCAACTGGACGGTTCTGGAGGCAAGCCTGCGCCATGCCATATCGGGAAGCTGGCCTCTTCTCATTGAGTCCACCTGCAACCAGGTCAACCAGTTTGGCGGGTACACCGGCATGACCCCGGAAATGTTTATCGGCCGGCTGAGGGGGCTGGCCCAGGAGGTCGGTTTCCCCATGGAGCGCCTTCTGGTGGGCGGCGATCATCTGGGGCCCAATCCATGGCGAAACGAACCGGCCGGGGCGGCGATGGCCAAGGCGCGAACGCTCGTGCAGGCCTGTGTCCGGGCCGGGTACGAAAAGATCCATCTCGACGCCAGCATGCCGCTGGGGGATGACGGCCCGGGCCAGCCGCTGGCTACGGAGATAGCCGCAGC
>JAAYYY010000023.1 GCA_012515125.1 Chloroflexota bacterium | reverse complement strand
ACCGGCGCCTGCAGATAATCAATCCTGACCCCTTCTTCCAGGCAAATGGCCCGCTCTTTGGCGTTGCCGGGCATCTCCGCTTCGGTGCGGCGATAGACGATGGTCACGTCGGTGGCGCCCAGGCGGATGGCGCTGCGGGCACAGTCCACGGCTGTGTCGCCGCCGCCGATGACGGCCACGCGGCGCCCAATCTGCGGCGGCTCTTTCTTGTCAGCCGGCCGCATGGCTTCCGGCACGTTCGCGCGGATGAGGAAGTCGGTGGAGGTGTAGACGCCCTGCAGATCCTCGCCAGGGATGTCCATGCGCGCCTCGACGCCGGCGCCCGTGCCCAGGAAGACCGCGTCGTAGTCCTGCTGCAGATCGTCCAGGGTGATGGCCTCGCCAATGCGCGTGTTGGTGATGAAGGTGACGCCAGCCTCTTCCAGGTCGCGGATCTTACGCATGACGACGTGCTTTTCGAGCTTGAAGCTGGGGATGCCGTAGACGAGCACGCCGCCCGGCTCTGGCCACGCCTCATACACCGTCACCTCGTGCCCCAGCTTAACCATGTCCTCGGCCACGGTGATTCCCGCCGGGCCAGAGCCGACGACGGCGACGCGCTTGCCGCTCCGGGTCGCCGGCACCGGAATCGCCAGCGCGCCGGCCTCACGGGCCACGTCGGCGACAAACGCCTCCAGCTTGCCGATAGAGGCAGCGCCCCGGCGCGTGCTGAGCACACAGCCTTCCTGGCACAGATTGGGGCAAACGCGCCCGCAGACTTCCGGCAGCGGGCTGGTGGCCGCAAAGACCTGCGCTGCCTCGACAAATCGCCCCTGACTGATGAGCCAGAGGGCTTCGGGGATGTTATTTCCGGCCGGGCAGTTCAGCGTGCAGGCCTGTGGCTCTGGGCACTGCATACAGCGCAACGCCTCCTCGATGGCCAGCTCGCCGTCGAAGCCGAGAATCACTTCGTCAAAGTCACAGATACGCTCATCGACGTCGCGCTTCAGGTAGGGAACTGGTTCCAGATTCACCCGTACATGCCGGTCGCCAACACGGAAAGCCGTTTCAGAAAGCATTGGGGCCCTATACTCCTCTTAAGGGAAGATACCTGTCATACTTTAAACAGATCCACTTTTCTGCCTAGTTTCATATGACACGATTTGGGTGTGACAAACGTCACGCAAGGGCGCATTCGGCCAAGATCGCTTATAGTAGGGCCAACGCTGACGCCTGAGAGCTGGCAGCCTGGCTGCACCAGCCCGGGCAGGAGACGAAGATGAGCCGTTGGGACGACGAGATACCGGAAGCATTTCGCCGCTTTATGGAGGAAGCCTCCCGCGAGTCGCGCAGGGGGCGCGAAGAGGTGCCGCCTCCCCCACCGCGCAACATCAGCCCGGTCGAGCCGCTGTGGGGGCGGCGCTGGTTCTGGCTGGCCGTCCTGATCCTGGTCGTGCTGGCCGGTTTCGGCTGGGCGGTCAACACTTACACCGAGTGGCTCTGGTTTGGGTCCGTCGGCTATCGTAACGTCTGGCTGCGCCAGTGGGGGGCGAGTATCGCCACTTTCCTCGTCTTCTTCGTCGTCGCGGCGCTCTTTCTGACGCTCAACTGGCGGCTGGCGCGCCGGCTGCTCTGGCGGCCGGAGAACACGCTGCCGGCAACGCGGCGCGGCGTAAGCTGGCTGATGACCGGCATCGCCCTCTTCCTGGCCTTTGTCCTCGCAGAGGTCGCCGCCGCACGCTGGGAGATGT
>JAAYYY010000240.1 GCA_012515125.1 Chloroflexota bacterium | reverse complement strand
GCGCGATCTGGTTATTTGTGCGCTGCGGAGATGGCTGGAAAGTTGAGGGTAGTATAAACGCTCACCGCTGGTCGGGCCAATAGTCATGTGGAGAGGCGCGCGAATTCAGGGCCGGATAGCCGTAGGCAGAGGCGAAAGAAAAGGCCGGAGGTCGCCGCGCACGACGCATCTGCACGTGCGCGGCGACCTCCGGGAATCTCGTCGTTACTCTCGAGCTGGCGTCTCAGTCAGCGGCTGCGGCGCCTTCGGATTCGACCTCCGGCTCTTCATCCACGACGGTAGGCACCGGTGACGGTTCCTGTTGTCTCAGAAGCGCCTGGAACGCCGGATCGTCGCGTATGAAGTCGAAGTCGGGATCGGTGGAGACGTGCTGCACGCTGACCTGGCGTTTGAGCAGCGCCCGGTCGAGCAGCTCAACTGCCTGCTCCACGTTGCCGGCAATCGCCTCCAGGCAGGCGCGATTGTACTCGCTCTCGTAGGCGATCAGGCGGCGCGCCTCCTCGATGGTGCGCTCATAGTCAGCCTGGCGGCCTACCTTCCGGTAGAGACCTGCCAGCGAGCCCATAGACAGAGCGTCTTCGGGATGGTGGCGGACGGCAATCTCGTAAGCCTCCAGCGCCCTCTCTGTTTCCCCCCGCGCGTTGTAGATGTCGGCGAGGAAGCCGTATGCCGCCGCACTGCGCGGGTCGAGACGGATGGCTTCCTCGTAGCACGCAATCGCCCGGCCGGTCTCGCCGCGATCGCGATAGATGTTGCCTATGCCGAGATGGGCAGCCGCGGTGCCCGGCTCGATTTCCAGCGCTTTCTCGAAACAGGCGAGCGCGTCGTCCAACTGCTGCCATTCATAATAGACCTCGCCCATGCCTACGTGTCCGGCGACGATGGACGGGTCCAGCGCGACCACTCGCTTGAAGGCGTGGATGGCGTCGTAGAGCCGGTTCAGCGAGCGGTAGACATGGCCCTGTCCGAGATAGGCCGCGGGAAGCCGGGCGTTCAGGCGCAGCGCGCGCTGGTAGGCCTGCAGCGCCTCGTCGTTGCGCTGGAGCTGCCGGTAGACGTCGCCCAGGCCACAGCGCACGGTGGCGTCCTGTGGGTCCAGGGTGATGGCCTGCTGGTAGGCCTGCAGCGCCTTCTCCCACTCACCACGGACCATGTAGAGATGGCCCAGGCCGGCGTGGGTGCGCCCGCGCTCCGAGTCCAGCGCCAGAGCCCGTTCGTAGGCGGCCTCCGCCGCGTCATACTGCAGGGTCAGCCGCAAAACGTCGGCCATGCCGGCGTGGGCAATCGCGCATTCGGCGTCAAGCTCCAGCGCTCTGGCGAAGGCGCGGCGGGCCGCCGGCAGCTTGTGCAGCTGCAGGTAGCTGAGCCCCAGCCCGGCGTGCGCGCTGGCATCGTCTGGGGAATCCGCGCAGAGTGACTGGAAGGTTGACAGCGCCTCTTCCGTCCGTCCGGTCTGCTCGTAGAGGAAGGCGAGATTCAGGCGGGCCGTGGTATCACAGGGCGCGTATTCGACGGCCCGCTCGGCGGCGGCGATGGCGTCCGAGGTATAGCCGAGCCGGGCATAGACGAGAGCCATGCCGTGATAGGC
>JAAYYY010000239.1 GCA_012515125.1 Chloroflexota bacterium | reverse complement strand
TCGTGCGGCTGTTTCCATTTTGCACCTCTACGGCGGCGCGCTGGGCATCCAACGCCGAGGCATCCACCGGCTCCGTGGCGGGCAGCACGCGCAGCCGGCCCACGCGCGCCTGCGCCGGATCGGCCGGCTCCTCGGGCAGGGCCAGGAGCGAGGCCGGCGGGACGAGGTGCTGCTCGAAGCGCGGCCAGACGGCAATCGGCGGGTCGGAGCGGCTGGACTGGGTGTAGCGCAGCTCGGCCACGCCGGGCAGCCAGAAGACGGCAGTCAGTCCCAGGGCGAGGACGATGGCGTCGCCGGCAGGCGAAAGCGCGCGCCAGACCTCGCCGGCCGGGCGCGGCAGGCCGGCTACGGCGAGCAGCAGGGCCAGCGCCAGCCCGAAGATGGAGACGACGTTGTGGGTCAGGATGAGCAGGGCGAGCACGAGGGCGGCGACGAGGACGTTGCGACCGCGCTCGATCTGGGCGCGGTCAACGGCGGCAAGCGCCCAGGGGAGCAGGGCCAGGGCCAGAAGCTCGGGCAGCGCGCCGCGCCAGCACGTAGGCGCCCCAGCCGGCCAGCCAGAGCGACCCGGCGAAAGCAATCTGCAGCGCCGGGCCGAAATCGGCGCCAAGCAGGTGGAGGGCCTCCTGCAGCCAGTAGGTCAGCGGGGCGTAAAAGGCGAAGAGATCGGGTAGCCGTAGCCGCGCAGCAGGTCAGGCCCCCACTGCAGGAAGGGCGCACCCTGCCGCAGGTTGACGTCGAGCTGTACCGCGCGGAAGAAGTGGGGCAGCGTGTCGTCGCTGCAGGGCAGCCCGCGCCAGAATAGAGGGAGGATGACCAGGGTCGCCAGCGCCATGAGCAGCCCGGCCCTGAGTTGTTCGCTACCTCGTTTGCTCGCCATGCACCACTTTCTCAAAACGCCGGCAACCTGTAGACTTGCCGATTGTACACCGCATGGAGGTCACCGTTAAGAAGGAGAGTCTGCGAGCACGATGAATCTCAGCCGCCGCGACGGCGTCTGGGTGGGGCTGGCGCTGGTCCTGTTTCTGGCAGCTATCCTGCGCTTTTACCGGCTGGACAGCCTGCCGCCCGGCCTCTTTTTTGACGAAGCCTGGGCCTCGTTGCAGGCCCGCGATCTGCCGTCCCAACCGTCTCCGCCCGTCTACTTCGCCGCCGATTTCGGCGGAATACACCCGGCCGTCGTCTATCTGACGGCGCTGGCGCGCTGGCTGACCGGTGGCGACCCGCGGGCCATCCGCTATGGGGTGGCGGCAGCGGGCGTGGCGACCGTTGGCCTCACCTTCGTGGCGCTGCGGGCTATCTTCCAGAGCGACGAGGAGACGAAGGAGCAGGCGGCGGCGATTGCATTGGGCGGCGCGCTGGTCCTGGCGATCACCTTTCCCTTTCTGGTGCTGACGCGCATCGGCTTTGAGACGGTGCTTCCCGCCTTGCCGGCGTGCCTCGTCTTTTTCTTTCTGGCGCAGGCCGTCCGCGCCGAGCGGCCAGGCATGCCCTACGTATGGGCCGGCATCGCCCTGGGCCTCTCGCTCTACACCTATTACTCGGCGCGCCTGCTGCCGCTCGCCGTCGCGCCGGCGCTGTTCTGGGTCGCGTGGGGTGGCAGGCGCGGCTTCCGGCGCAGCCTGATCGGGCTCGTCGTGGTGGCGCTCTTTGCGCTGATCGTCTTTCTGCCGATGGCCGTCTACTTTCTGCAGAACTGGGAGCAGTTCACCGAGCGTAGCGGGACCGCCTCATACAACACGCTGGGACCGGGCGCGGAATCGGTGCCGCTCGCCCTGCTTTCCAACCTCGGACACACCGTGGCAGGCTTCTCCCTGCCCGGCTTTGGCGACGAGATAACGCGCCACAATCTGCCGGGCCGCCCGATCTACGATC
>JAAYYY010000238.1 GCA_012515125.1 Chloroflexota bacterium | reverse complement strand
GCCCAGGCCGTTCTGTCCGGCTATCCACGCGCTGAAGAGGGCGAAGATCGGCAGGAACAGCCCGATCCACGGCGGCACCTCCTGCGGCAGGCCGCTGCCGATAAGGGCGTAGCCGCCCATGAGCAGCGGGAAGAGAAAGCCCTGCAAGAAACCGATGCGCCGCTGCGGCGTCCGCCAGATCAGGCGTAGCTCCTTCGCCATGAGCTGCTGCAGGTCGGCCGGGAGCCAGCCATAGGAGCGGGAGGCGCCCCGCGGGCGGGCGCGCTCTTCCTGGCGGGCGCGCGGCCGGCCCTTGAGCAGGAAGCCGCCGCCCGTAATCAGGCGCGTGGAGAGCTGCCACCAGACCCAGGCGAGCAGCAACAGCCAGAGCAGACCATAACCGAGCCAGAGCAGCGCCGTACCCCAATCCCCATCGGCAGCCGAGACAATGGCCTGCGCCATACTGCCCGGCGGGAGCCAGCGCAGAGATGGCAGCAGCTGCAGGGAGGTGATTTCGTCTGGCTCGACAAAGCGACTGATCAGGGCCGCGAACCCCCGCTGGATGAAGTAGCAGGACATGCCCAGGATGGCACTGACGGCGACGAACACGTCGCGGAAGCGGCGGCTGGTAAGCACGCCGCCCAGCATGGTGATGACGATCTGGCTGGTGAGGATCATCAGCACGTAGGCGATCAGGAGCGCCGGCACCAGCACCAGCAGCGCCGGGCTGGCGGCCCAGCCGACGACAATCGCCAGGAAGAGCGGGAGCATAAAATAGGTCGGGGGGTCAAAGAGCGTGCCCAGCAACATGGCGCCGGTCAGCTCCCGCCGGGACAGCGGGTAAATGAGCAGGCGAGTCATGTCCATTCCCTCGTTCAGCGAAAAGGCCGTCAGAGGAATGATGATCCAGGCCACCCACAGCCCGGCGAGGACCACAGCGAGAAGCGTGGCGGGCAGTGGCTCCGGCAGGCGCAGGTAGCCGATGGCCGAGGCGACGCCCAGGCCCAGGGTCAGGGGCAGCATTATGATGAGGATGAGGAGCACGGCGACGATGCGCCCGCGCTCCCCGGTGTACTGGCGCCAGGTCAGCCGGGCGCGCAGGGAGAGCAGGGTGCGCAGTCGGCCGGGGCGCTGTCGCTCTTCCGTCAGGACTCCTGCAGCCATGACAGCCCTCCCGTCTCTTCGACGCTGGCCCCCACGGCGCGGATGAACAGGTCTTCAAGGGTGGCGTCGGCCCCGGCGTGGGCCTTCTCGCGCAGCTCGGTCATCGACCCCTCGGCGACGAGCCGCCCGTCGTTAATCACGGCGACGCGCGTACAGAGCCGTTCCACGACTTCCAGGATATGGGAAGAAAAAAAGATAGTCGTGCCCCGCGTTCGCAGCTGCCGGAGCACGCTGCGAATGGCCCGGCCGGAGATGGCGTCGATGCCTTCAAAAGGCTCGTCGAGAAAGAGAATGCGCGGGGAGTGGATGATTGCCGCACCAAGCGCCGTCTTCTTGCGCATGCCCGTAGAGTAATCGACGATCAGCTTGTCGGCGTCATCCTCCAGATCCATCAACTGCAGTAGCTCTGTGGTGCGTTCCTCCACCAGATCGGCCGGCAGCCCGTACATGGTGCCAGCAAAACGGATGAACTCGCGCGCTGTCAGCCGTTCGTAAAGGTTCAACCCTTCTGGCAGCACGCCAATCTGCTGCTTGGCCTGCAGAGGTTGCTCCCAGATGTCCACGCCGTGGATCAGCGCGGTGCCGGCCGTGGGCCGCAGCAGGCCCACGAGCATGTTGATCGTCGTAGACTTTCCCGCGCCGTTTGGACCCAGAAAGCCAAAGAACTCCCCTTCGGCGACGGCCAGATTGAGCTGGTCCACCGCCACCTTGTCGCCAAAATGGCGCGTCAGGTTGATGGTCTGCACGGCGACCGGCGACAGGACTGAATTCTCCATGAAGATTACCCCTGTTGCGACTGGTTTATTTCCGCCTTTATTGTACTGCAACTCGTGACCCCCTACTAGAACGTTGGGCCGGATCTGGACCTGGCTAACTGACCAGTCTGGCGCCGTCCGGCCGGCGGGTGGCCTTTTGGCAAATCGATGATAGAGTCACGGGCACGTAGAGATTGTTATGGCCGATATTGAGCTTCAGAGCGGTACCTCGCTCCCTTCCTCGCCCGTCCCCCGACCCGCCATCCGCGAGGTGATCGCCGGCATCGCCAGCTGGCTGGCCGGCCGGCTCTTTTTTGCCCTGTTGGTCCTGCTGGCGATCGTCCTGCTCACCTTTTTCGGGCTGGATATGGCGCGCGGCAGCCCGCTAGGGCCGGCCGCCGCCAATTCCCTGGAGCAGTCGCGCTTCTACCTGACCAACGTGCTGCAGGGCGAGTTGGGCGTGACGGCCGCCGCCAGCCCGACCGCCCTCAGCCTGCCGGTTGCGGAGGTATTACCGGCTATCGTCGGCCGCAGCCTGGGCCTGCTGGGCGTCTCGCTGCTCCTGGCCAGCCTGGTGGGGGTTGCCGCCGGCCTCTACGCGGCGCGCTGGCGTCACTCGAACCGCTCGCTGGGCCTGATCCTGGCGTCCATTGCCGGCGTCTCGGCGCCCAGCTTCTTCGTCGCCCTCCTGCTGCAGATAGCAGCCATTACCTGGACGCGCCGTACGGGGAGCGCGCTCGTGCCCGTCGGCGGCTTCGGCTGGGATAAGCACCTGATCCTACCGGCGCTGGTTCTCGCCGCCCGGCCCATCGCGCAGATTACGCGCGTCACCTTCGTCACCGTCGGCGACATACTCGGCCAGGATTACGTGCGCACCGCCTATAGCAAAGGGCTGCGCGGCTACCATATCCGCCTGCACCACGTCCTGCGCAACGCCGCCGTGCCCATCCTGACGACGGTCGGGCTGTCCCTGCGTTTTATGCTCAGCAGCCTGCCGGTGGTCGAGTTCTTCTTCGGCTGGCCGGGCGCGGGCTTCACCCTGCTGCGGGCCATCTCGGAGCGCGACGACGCGCTCGCCGTCGCCCTGCTGCTATCCCTGGGTCTCTTCTTTCTGCTGGTTAACCTTCTGTTGGAGCTCGCCTATTACCAGATCGATCCGCGCCTGCGGCAAGCGCCGGACCACATGACGACCGCCGAGCGCAAGGGTCTGCGGGCTCGGCTGCGCGACCTCTGGGCGTCGCTGCAGGATACCTTGAGCAACAACGCGCTGGCGAGCTGGTGGCGGCGCCGCCGGGGGGTGCAGGAGGCCAGCCCATTCGGGCCGCTCGTGGCGCAGAATAGGCGGCTGGTGCAGGACGAGGAGGAGGCAGCGCGGCGCTTCAACTGGCGCGCCTGGCGGCGCGGCACGCTCGGCAACCTGCCCTTTGTCGCCGGTCTGCTCCTCGTTCTGATCCTCGCCGTCGTCTTCCTCTTCGGGCCGCAGCTGGCGCCGATGAGCCCCTACGACACGAGGGGTCTGACGTTTGAAGGCGGCGAGTTCCGCGTGCCGCCCTTTGCTCCTGACGACGAATACCTGCTGGGCAGCGACGTGCTCGGCCGGGACATTCTCAGCCTGATCCTCGCCGGGGCTCAGCAGACGCTGCTTCTGGTGGGCGTGGTCGTCGCCACCCGCCTGTTCATCGGCTTCGTCCTGGGCGCGCTGGCCGGCTGGTTCAGCACGACGTGGGTTGACCGGCTCATTGTGGGCGCGGCCGAAGTGCTCGCCGCCTTCCCCACCCTCTTGCTGGCGATGATTCTCATCCTCGCCCTGGGCATCCGCGAGGGATTCCGACCCTTTCTGCTCGCCCTCTCGGTCATCGGCTGGGGAGAGATCATGCAGTTTGTGCGCGGCGAAGTGATGGCGCTGCGGCCGCAGCCGTTCATCGAGAGCGCCGTGGCCGTCGGCGCGAGCACGCGGCGCATCATCAGCTATCACGTCTTCCCCAACCTGCTCGCCGCGCTGATCTCGCTGGCGGCGCTGGAGATGGGGGCGACGCTGATGCTGCTGGGCGAGCTGGGCTTCATCGGCATCTTCATCGGCGGTGGCGCTTTCGCCGAGCTAGACGTGGGGCGCACGCTGTACCACTACTCCGACGTGCCCGAGTGGGGCTCGCTGCTGAGCAACGTGCGCAGTTATGCCCGGGCCTACCCGTGGACGGCCCTCTACCCCGCGCTGGCGTTCTTCATCGCCATCGTCGCCTTCAACCTCCTGGGCGAGGGGCTGCGGCGGCTGATCAACGTCGTCGGCGTGGAGTTCACGCGGCTGCTGAACCGCTACACCTTTGCCGCGGCCCTGCTGCTCGTCGCCGGATTCGGCTGGTTTCGCAGCAACAGCGGGCCGATGGGCTATTATCGCAACCAGGCGGCGGCGTTTGACGGCGAGCGGGCGCTGCAGCACGTCACGGCGCTCGCCGAGCCGCAGCTGGAGGGGCGGGCGCTGGGCACGGCCGGGCTGGACGAGGCGGCGGAGTATATCGCCGGGCAGTTCCAGGCGCTGGGCCTGCAGCCGGGCGGGCAGAACAGCAGCTACTTTCAGGCCCGCCCGCGCGAGTTCCTACAGCTGGACAGCGTGCCCCGGCTGGAGATTGACGACGGCGGGGAACAACCCGTGTACCGGGAGGATTTCAACGAGTTCGCGGGGGCCGTCGCCAATAGCGGCGAGGTCGAGGGAGAGGTCAGGGTGCTGGGGGTCGGTCCTTTGCTCCTGACCGGCGGTTCGATCCGTGACCTGCGGAACCGGGCGCTGCAGGATTACGACTTCTCCGGCAACATCGTCATGGTGCTGCAGGCAGGGGATCTCACTACGCTGGAAAACTCAGGGGCGCGCGGTATTCTGGTCGTGGCCGGGGAGACGCCGGAGACGGAGGAAGCGGCGGTGCTGCGCCGCCACCAGAGTCTTTCGCCGCTGGGCTCACAGCTGGTGTTCGACGGTTCCAACGTCTACGTCATCGGCAACAACGTGCCCATCTTCTGGATCGGCGAGGAGACGGCGAACCGCATCCTGGCGGGCACCGGCGAGGAGGTGGGCGAGCTGCGCCGGCGCGACGCCGCCCTGGGCCAGGATGAGGTGTTCACCGTGGAGACGGGCCGGCGCGTTTCGTTGGCGCTGGAAGCGACGCCGCGCACCGGGTTGGAGGCGGTCAACGTGATCGGCCAGCTTCCGGGCGAGAGCGCGGAGCTGGATAGCCAGATGATTGTCGTCCTGGCCCAGTACGACGCGCCGCCGCTGGGGCCGGGCAGCGCTGTGTACCCCAACGCCAACGACAACGCCAGCGGGGTGGCCGTGATGCTGGAGGTCATCCGCACGATGCGCGACAGCGGCTACCGGCCGAACAAGACTTTCCTTTTCGTCGCCTACTCCGGCGAAGGCTGGGACCAGGGCAACCGGGTCCGGGCCGACGTGGAGCGCTACCTGTCGGCGCGGCTGGGCTTCGCCAGCGCCTACACCGTCGAGGCGATTGTCGAGCTGCGCGGCGCCGGGGCGGG